>JAUWGT010000114.1 GCA_030606265.1 Candidatus Stahliibacteriota bacterium
GCCGTATTTTACCACCAAAAAGAAAGGGACTGGATTAGGGCTTTTTATTGCTCAGAAGATAATTAAGGACCACAATGGAGAAATTAACATAACGAGTGAGCCAGATAGAGGTACAGAATTTGATATACACATCAACCGAGAGAAAGGTTGATATGCTTACGCCATTTCATTATGAGAATGCCTTTATTCTGGTGTACAGAAAAACAAGTTATGGAGCGTGGAGAAAGGTGTGAGTGTATTATCAAGTATCGGGAACACACCGCTCGTTCAGTTAACAAATTTGAACAGGCAGTTAAATGCAAAGATATATGGTAAGTTTGAAGGGTGTAATCCCGGTGGTTCAATAAAGGACCGCCCCGCCTATTACATGCTTGAACATGCAGAGGAGTCAGGTGAACTGACAAAAGATAAGATAATCCTCGAACCGACGTCCGGTAATACAGGTATTTCTTTAGCCATGATCGGAGCTGCAAAAGGCTATCGTGTCAAGCTTCTCATGCCTGAATGTGTTAGCACTGAACGCCAGCACATACTTGAGGCATTTGGTGCCGATGTTGTTCTTACTCATGCTAGAGACGGTACTGATGGTGCAATAAGATTGGCTCACAAGATATTAGAGCAAGAACCAGATAAATATTATATGCCCAATCAATTCAATAACCCCAATAATGTCCTTGCCCACTATGAAACCACGGGTCCTGAAATTTTCTCACAGACCAATGGGCAAATAGACGTTCTTGTTGCCGGGATGGGTACAACTGGAACACTGATGGGTATTAGTAAGTTCCTTAAAGAAAAGAAGCCAGATGTAATAGTTATCGGCGTTGAACCGATCGAGGGTCATTCAATACAGGGTTTGAAGAATATGAACGAAGCGATTGTACCGGAAATATATGATCCTAAGATGCTGGATGAGAAGATCATGGTTGAAGATGGAGAGGCATTTGAAATGTGTCGACAATTAGCAACTAAAGAGGGATTGTTTGTCGGAATGTCAAGTGGCGCGGCTGTGGTCGGGGCTTTGAGAGCTGCCGAACAAAGGGAATTCGGTATAGTAGTTGTGATTTTACCAGACCGGGGCGATCGCTATTTGAGCACCACATTGTTCCGTTCTATCTGCGCTAAATGCCCACCATAAATACTGCAACTATACCTGCCAGCAAACGAACATATGCTAAAACATAAGTTATTCAGTAAGCGACTACTCATGCTATACGGGCTTGCCGGAGCGGGTATGCTCGGTCATGGTCTGTTCAGACCCATCCTGCCTATTTTTGCCCGTCGTCTTGGTGCAACTGGTGTTGAGGTCGGACTTCTGACTTCAGGATTCATGTTGGCTAGGGCAATAACTGCTTATGTGATGGGTAAAAACGCCGATCGAACTGGGCGACGCACTATCTATGTAAGAATAGGTTTCTTCTGTGTTTTCATGATAGCCTTCGGGTATTTTTTTATTGATTCATATTTCGGTCTGCTTTTTTTGAGATTTTGTCAAGGTATTTGCTCAGGTCTCATGTGGCCAGCAACGCAAATTATCGTCGTTGAACAAGCAGATAAGACCTACCGGACAAGAGCACTTTCTTTGTATCAGATCACTGGACGGATTGGTGGTCTCTTAAGTCGTGCAGTATTGGGTATTATCCTTATTGTTACAGCTCGGATAGGGTTGAGTGAGTTGAGTTCGTTCCGGGTTATCTTCATCATCGGTGCCATTATCCTCATCGGTGGCTTTATTGATACCCTTTTTGTTCCTGAATATAAGAAAGCACCAAGGATTGAGAAAAAGGGAAAACCACCCTATTCAATTTTTCTCCTGGGTTTTGTTTTTGGAGCAATGATGGCTTTGGCGCCTATTTCAATAGTGTTTTTCAATGAATTTTACGGCATTTCGCCATTGGCGATTGCCATCCTGTTGCTCGGTCTTGATGTTTTAACCATTGTCGCAATGTACGGTTCTTCTCACCTTACCGATAGTATCGGTATCAAAAGATCGTTGTGGTTTGTGATTATCCCTTGCTTTGCGGCAGCTCTTTTATTACCTTTCGTTCGGGTGTTCATAATCTTTGTAGTTATTTACTTCATGCTCAGAATGTCGATCAGTTCTTTTGTGCCTATTTCCCGTGCTTATGCAACCAATATCAGCACTGAAGTAGGTTCAAACATTGGGACTTTGAATATGTTGACCAATCTGGGAGCAGTTGTCGGACCGATAATCGGTGGTTTTATATACGATTATTTTACTCAAGGTTTCAAAATCGCTGGATATTCAGTTATTGCGCTACTCCTGATCCCTGGTATTTTTGTGTTGCTGAGAAAGAAATAGGGTCTATTTGTACCAGCGAACGCGGATAGTCAATGTTGACACCAAGTAGATTCTACATAAAATAGATACATGGCAATTTTTCTCTTTACTGATATCGAAGGCTCTACCAAAAAATGGGAAGAACACCCCGAGTTGATGAAAAAATGTCTTGTAAGACACGATGCGATTATCAAAGAAAACGTCGAGAGTCATGGTGGTAAAGTGAGAAAACATACAGGTGATGGTTTCTTTATTGTTTTTGATGATGGTCAACCCATCGAATGTGCGTTAAATGTCCAAAAGTGCCTGGCTGAGGAGAACTGGGGTAAGCTAGGTGACTTACGCGTGCGCATTGGTTTGCATGCTGGTCACGCAGATAAACGCGGTGACGACTATTTCGGCCCAGTGATCAATAGAACAGCAAGGGTCATGAGCATTGCTTGGGGCGGACAGATCATTTTAACCCCCTCGGTCAAGAATTCAGTGAAGCTTCCAAAGGGTGCAATACTAGAAGACCTCGGTATACATCTTCTAAAAGACCTTGGCGAACCGCAGAATATCTATCAGTTGGTGCATCCTGAATTACCATTGACTGAATTCCCGCCTTTACGCTCTCTGTCTGCGCGACCTCATAATTTGCCTATTCAGACGACATCTTTTCTTGGTCGAGAAAAGGAGCTGGTTGAGATCGGTAAACTCCTTCGTGATCCTTCGTGCCGGTTATTGACCCTGATCGGTCCTGGTGGTATCGGCAAGACGCGTCTGGCAATACAAGCTGCAGCTGAAGAAATTGAAGATTTTGCCGACGGCGTTTATTTCATAACACTAGAACCATTGACTTCAATGGATTTTCTAATTTCGACGATTGCTGAAGCACTGAGGTTTTCATTCTATGGTCAAAAGGACCAAAAAGCTCAGCTCCTTAACTATTTGCGTGAGAAAAAGATCCTATTGATACTCGACAATTTTGAGCACCTCGTTGAGGGAGCTGGTATTATTGCCGATATCTTGAGCGCTGCGTCCAAAGTAAAGATTTTCGTTACTTCGCGAGAATTGCTTAATCTAAGAGGAGAATGGATTTTCCAGATAAAAGGCATGGATGTACCTGAGGGCGAAAGGATTGATGTTGAAGGATACAGCGCAGTTCAGTTATTCTTCTATAATGCACAGCGTGTGAGGGCGAACGTCTCTTTGACTGATGAGGATAAGGTTCATGTCGCTCGGATTTGTCAGCTCGTCGGGGGTTTACCACTGGGTATAGAAATAGCCTCATCGTGGTTACGTACTTTAACCTGCAAAGAAATCGCTCAGGAAATCGAGAAGAACTTCGATTTCCTTGCTACATCCTTGCGTGATGTTCCGGAACGGCATAGAAGTTTGCGAGCGGTGTTCGAATATTCATGGAAACTAATATCTGATAAGGAAAAACAGGTGCTGAAAAGACTCTCGGTATTCCGAGGAGGATTTCAAAGGAAGGCTGCTGAGGAAATCTCTGGTGCTTTACTTGCAGACTTGGTTTCGCTTACCGACAAATCACTTTTATGCAGAGAAGCTAATGGTCGATATGCTATGTTCGAGATACTCAGGCAATATGCAGGTGAGAAACTGGACAAAAAGGCGGATGAGATCGAGCGGCTAGAGGATCTTCACTGTGAGTACTACGCTGATTTCATGGAGCAACGTGAAAAGAGCATAAACAGCGAGATAGGTAAAGAGGTTTGTTCCGAAATCAAAGGAGAGATTGAAAACGTACGAAAGGCTTTTAAGCGTGCTATCGATCGTAAAAAAGTAGAATGTCTTGATAAATTCGCGATCACAACATATTTCCTGTACAATCATTATGGGTGGTATCATGAAGGTGAGAAGTTGTATAAGAGTGCTCTTGAAGCAATGTCTAAAAGGGTAACGAAGTCAGAACAGATTGTATACGGGAAACTCGCGACACGTTATGCGATTTTCCGGTATTCCATGGGTTTCTATGAGGAGGCTCGTAAGTTGCTGAAAAAAGGTCTTGCTATTTCGCAAAAATATGCATTACAACCAGAAATAGCTCAAACTCTGATGACTGGCGGCAACATCGATGCTCTACTCGGCAATTACGACAAGGCTACGAGACGCTATGAAGAGGCTCTCAAAATATGGAGAGATCTTGATAACAAGAAAAACATCGCTGGTTTGCTCAATAACGTCGGAGTTATACATTTCTACAAAAAAGAATATGCCAAGGCACGGAAACTCTACGAGGAAAGCCTTGCTATAAGCAACGATATTCACTTTAAGACAGGGAGTGCAATGGCTAGCGGTAATTTAGGACTTGTCGCGCACGAATTGGGTGATTACAATGTAGCAAAACGATTACTTACGCAATGCCTGGACAGCGAACGGGAATTCGGCGATAGAGGTCAGATTGCAAATACGCTAAATAACTTGGGCTTAACATATTATCGGCTCAAGGACTACGATACTGCAAGGGAAATATATGGTGAGTGTCGAATAATAAGGAAGGAATTGGGTGATCGTCTTGGAAATGCAACAGTGCTGCACAACCTCGGTAATCTGTTTCTGGATTTGGGAGATTTCAAAGAAGCAAAGCAGCTCTATGATGAAAACATAGCGATTTGCAGAGAAATCGACCACCAACGCGGACTGGCCGAAGCCCTTGTGCGCAGAGGGGAGATTTCTTATCGCGTCAAGGAATATGCCGCAGCTGAAGAGTATTTTGCTGAGGGTATGAAGATCGCGATTGCTGTTAAACATGCAAGCGAGATCAACAATGCACTTGCAGGTCTGGTACGTGTATACTATAGGTGTGGCGAAATTGAACGCTCATTTGAAACAAACCAATATGTTAGCACGAAAGAAATCACAGAAGACTTGATAAAGAAAGAGCTCAAATCAATAGATCGGAGTTCATCGAAGAAGTTGTCATCCAAGGTAATCGAGAGGATTAAGATAAAAAAGAAGGTGAATACTGAGGATTATGCCAAAGGTCTTATAAGACAGAAACGAACTTGACTTTAAAGGTATTTCATATGGCAATTGTAGCAACAAAGGAGAGATATGATTGGTGAGAGAGAAGCTAAAAGAGTGCTGAAGATGGTTTATGAACGTAGCAAAGCTGATCAGGTTGAGGTATCGATTTTCAATCATGAACAATCTTTGACACGCTTTGCGAATAATTACATTCATCAAAATGTTAATGAATCAAACAGTAGTATTTCAATAAGAGCTATTTTCGGTAAGAAGATTGGCTTTGCTTCAGCGAATTCGCTTGATTCCAAAAAGATATGCGAGACCCTTAAGTGGGCTGAAGAGATTGCTGAGCTGCAACGTGAGAATAAGGATTTTACTACTCTACCCAAAGTGAGAAGAAATAACTATCGCGTTGTTAAAACCATTGTCAAGAATACGGCCGATTTTTCTAATGCTGACCGCGCTAAGGCAGTTGCGGAGATTGTGAGTATAGCTGATAAGTACTCGCTCACTGCCTACGGTTCAGTTTCAAACGGTACTGCTGAAATCTGCATTGGTAATTCCCTGGGAACATTTGCTTACTCAGCTTGTGGTGATGTTTTCTGCAACATTGTCATGTCTGGTGATGATTCAACGGGTTACACCCAAGCAGGAGCGCGCGATATTTTTGATATTGATTTCAGTAAGCTCGCAGAAACCGCTGCTCAAAAAGCAGTCAAGTCGGCAAGTCCGATTGAGGTACCACCTGGTCACTACACAGCAATTTTTGAGCCATTAGCTGCACATGAATTCCTGGATTTTCTTGGTTATTATGCTTTCAATGCGAAGATATACAACGAGGGTAGATCATTTCTCTGTGGCAAGTTAGGTAAAAAGATATTCGATGAACGGATTACTATTGTTGATGATCCATTTCTTAGCAAAGGTTTTGCCTTCGCCTTTGATTTCGAGGGTGTACCCAAGAAGAGACTCGTCCTGGTCAGCAAAGGGATCGCCAAAAACATTGTTCAGGATTCACTGACTGCAATCAAGACAAAGACTAAATCTACTGGCCATGCCTTGGCTGCACCTAATCCGTTTGGACCAGTCCCAATGCATCTTGTACTTAAGGGCGGCACAAAGAGTCTTGACCGAATGATTAAGGAAACAAAAAAGGGCATACTCGTAACAAGATTCCACTACACTAATATTATTGATCCTTACCGACTGACCTTTACTGGAATGACAAGAGATGGTACATTTCTCATTGAGAACGGTTGCGTCACTAAAGGACTGAAGAATTTCAGATTTACCGAGAATATTATTGATTGTTTCAATAGGGTCGGCGATATCGGACGTCGTAGTGTTCTGACCGCTTCAGATCCTGGTTATGGGGGTAGGTTTGCAACTGGTACAGTTAGCCCTGCGATTAAGATAAAATCATTCGCATTCACGAGCGGTACTGAGTTTTAATGACCAGATATATAAGACTGCTCCGACCACAACAGTGGAGCAAGAATATTTTTATTTTTGCGGGTTTGATCTTCAGCCGACAATTCTACAATATTGGAGATACACTATCAACGATCTGCGCATTTCTTGTATTCTCAGTGTTGTGTAGCGGCATTTATGTTTTTAATGATATCCTTGATTTTGAAGAGGATAAAGTCCACCCGATTAAAGCAAGAAGACCAATCGCAGCCGGCGAGATAACGCGAAGCAGGGCTTGGCTGATTGCCTTCGCTTTGTTGATAACCTCATTAATTCTTGCTTGGGTTCTGAGCGCGCGATTTTTTCTAATTTGTTCGATTTACACTGCATTGATGATATCATATTCGTTGAAGGTCAAGCAGCTAGTTATTTTAGACGTTCTGTTTGTTGCCCTGGGCTATGTTCTCAGAGCAGTTGCCGGTGCGGCGGTGATCGGCGTTGAGATTTCTTCATGGCTTCTTCTGTGTACTTTGCTTTTGGCACTTTTTCTTGTATTGTCGAAACGACGGACTGAGATCGTAACGCTCGGTGAAGAGGCAATAAAACATCGCAAGATTCTTGTTCACTATCCAGTAAGCCTGCTTAACCAAATGATAGGGATCGTTACTTCAGCGTGCATCGTGTCTTATTGTCTCTATACTCTTGCCCCAGAGACAGTAGCCAAATTCAATACCAGAAATTTTATTTTTACCGTTCCATTTGTTATTTATGGTATTTTTCGCTATTTGTAC
>JAUWGT010000059.1 GCA_030606265.1 Candidatus Stahliibacteriota bacterium
GGGCCTTAACCATTACCTTTTCCGATAAATCGGATGACTACAAATAAAACTTCTCCTGTAGTTACCCGATCCTTCAATTACATTCAGGACAGGTTCATCGGGCTATGTTTGATAAATCTCCGAGAGTCTCGTGAGCGGACAAACCACTACAAAATCACACCTGTAGTTGTCCGATTCATCGGGCCCTTCTTCCCCTGTAGTCGCCCGATTCATCGGGCCTTTCATTTATAAAACTGGGTGAATTCTATTTTTTCTGCCAACGGATTGTTTACTATATATTTGCGTATTCGGCTCAACGCCGTTTCATTCCTGATAATATGTTCATAATAATTTGGCTGCCAAAGCTTGATGCCCGATTCTTTACTGGTCACGGCTTTCAATCGTCTAACAAGCTCTCCGAGTTTCAATTCACATTGTACCAAAATCAATATCAAATGGATATGTGTCGGCATCAACATACAGGAATCTACGCTAACCCCTTTTATTTTGGCAGATATGTGCTCGATGAATCGAGCGACTACATCTCTGTTTGTTCCAACAATGTATGGTCTGCTATAATAGGTACATACTGTGACAAAATAATAACCATCTGTTGTATAGTCATAGTTTTCTAAACGGAGCTCTTTTCTTCTTTTCATGATATCTACGCAGCCCCCTGTGCTGGCCTGATGAACTTGTCCTGAACGCAGTTGAAAGATCAGGCAACTACAATATTGACCATCTATTACCTTATCCGATAAATCGGATGACTACAAGGCCTCTTACCTACGCTGGCCTGACGAATCTACAAACCCACACCCTGTAGTTGCCCGATTCATCGGGCCTTAACCATTACCTTTTCCGATAAATCGGATGACTACAAATAAAACTTCTCCTGTAGTTGCCCGATTTATCGGGCCAGCTGTTCAAACCAACTTTAACAACTCAGCAACGATATCATCTGATTTTATATCTTCAGCTTCTGCGGCGAAATTGGTTATTATGCGGTGCCGCATGACTGGATGGGCAACATACCTAACATCTTCAAAGTTCGGGGAGTATCGACCGTCAAGCGCGGCCTTTGCCTTAGCGCCAAGGATGAGATACTGAGATGCCCTTGGACCAGCTCCCCAACTCACATATTTCTTTACAATATCAGGACTCGTTTCCTGCCTTGGTCTGGTCATACTGACGAGTTTTATGGATCGCTTTATGATATCATCAGCCACTGGCATCTTCCGAACCAATCCTTGTAAGGATCTCAGCTTGGTCGCGTCAATAACTTTTTCCAATTTAGCCTCATAAGCTGAGGTTGTTGTTTTAACTATTTCTACCTCTTCTTCTGAACTGGGGTAATCAATATTTATTGTGAACATAAACCGATCAAGCTGTGCTTCAGGTAACGGATACGTGCCTTCTTGTTCGATCGGGTTCTGAGTCGCCAAGACAAAAAATGGTCGCGGCAGGTCGTACGTATGACCTGCATAGGTAACCTGATACTCTTGCATTGCCTGGAGCAAAGCTGATTGAGTCTTTGGAGGTGCCCGATTGATTTCATCAGCAAGAATTATATTAGCAAATATCGGACCATGAACAAATCGAAAACTCCTCTTGCCCGTGGTTAGATCTTCTTCGATCACCTCGGTACCAGTTATATCTGCAGGCATAAGATCGGGTGTGAACTGAATTCGGTTAGAAGACAAATCAAGGATACTGGCAATCGTGTTGACAAGCATTGTCTTAGCAAGACCAGGAACACCAATTATCAAAGCATGTCCATCACAGAATAAAGTAATCAGGACCTGCTCGATTACAGAAGCCTGCCCGATTATCGCCTTGCTAATCTCTGCACATATATCCTTATGAACCAGTTTGAGATCTTTTATTTGTGAAATATCGCTTTTTTTCATATCTCCCAATTATTAGCAGGTTGTGGATAACTCGTAAAGCGGTTTATTAATAAACCGCTAAAACGCTTGAAATTCAAAGGCCTTACATTTATCCACAAATTTTCCGTATTTATCCACATTGTTTTCGCATACTTACCCACAAGTCGAACCCTGGTACAGCTCTTTTCTTCTTGCTTCGAGTATATCTTCTGGTTTACCCAAATAACCAGCCGCTGAACAAATCTTGACATTGCTTCTCAATTCAGAAAGTTCACTAATATAATCAGCCCAGTTTGGATCGCGCAATAGATGGTGGTCAATGATAAAATCCTTCACCGGTGTTTGCTTAACAATTCTCTTCATGTTCTGAATCGACTGTAAGATATGACTTTTTTTATAGTATGAACCAAGTAGATAAGTAGCTGGTCCATCGAGGATGATCGTATCAGGTGCCTTATCTATAATAAAATCAACTGCCGGTTCATCTAATAAACCCTGTACATCAGACGTAAAAAGGAATTTATCCTTGTCAGCAATAAAAACCTCTATGACATAGCCGAGTCGTGATGAAAACCCGTGGAATACAGGCTTTGAGAAAACGATTTTTGTCCCACCGAATTCAAAGTCCTTGCCATCGGCAATATTGATTTCTTTCGCACATGGTTCAATCATCGTAAGCAAAGCTTGAGCCCGTTCTTTCTGGCTTTGATTGATCAACTCTCTAGGATGTTTCAGGAAAATCTCTTTCCCTTTGTATAAATCCTCATCATCAGGGTTATGGTGATCAAAATGGTAGTGCGTGATAATCACAATATCGGCAAAACTTGTCCAGCGCTCGACTGCAGCCAGCATTTCACGCCGACGGTCTAATTCCATTCGATGCGGTGGCAGCGAGTAGCGGTCTGGAGAAACAGACACACCAGGATCAATGACAATCTTAACATCATTCGTTTCTACATAGGTTGCCATACTGCGCACACCCAACGAATCAAATGCAATGGGAACAATCTTCATTACACAGATTCCACAGATGAAGACACGCTCCGCTGGAGACACGTTCGTCTATGACGAACTGGAGACATGCCCACCTTAAACGGGCTGAAGACACGCTTCGCTGAAGAAACAACGGAGTATCGGTGTAACAGGGTATCGGTAAAACAACGGAAAACACGATTACGCAGATTATTATTGAACAAAGAATCGCATACGCTAAGGGCGCAGAAGATTCGCAGAGGCTGCGGATTTCTTAACATCCTAACCTTGGAACTTCTTAACTTCATTTATGATGATTGTTTTCATATTTCTTGATGAGTCTGATGCGGCGGAGGTGCCGACCGCCTTCGAATTTAGTATCAATGAAAGTCTTGATCGTCTCTTTTATCCTCTTGCCAAATCTGACAAAACCCGCTGGCAAAATCAAAATATTGGCATCATTATGGGCGCGTGTCAATGCAGCAATTTCAGATCTCGTGCAAATTGCGGCTCTAATACCGCGCACTTTGTTTGCTGTCATGGCCATACCTTGACCAGTATAGCATATGAGAATACCAAAACGTATTTTTCTTTCCACTAAATCACTGGCAAGACGGAAACCAATATCGGGATAATCTACTGAAACGTTAGAATCCGTTCCATGATCAGTGACTTGGTGGCCCAAACTATGCAAGAACTCAATGATCTTTGCTTTAAGTACAATGCCGCGATGATCAGCGCCGATACCGATCTTCATAACACAGATCTCACAGATTTTAAAAATAGATTCCACAGATTATTCTTCATAACACAGATCTCACAGACGAAGACACGCTTCGCTGAAGACACGTTCGTCTATGACGAACTGAAGACATGCCCACCTTAGGCGGGCTGCAGGCACGCTTCGCTGAAGAAACAACGAAGTATCGCTGTAACGGGGCATCGGTGAAACAACGGGACGCACGATTACGCTGCTTGTTGATTAACCTAGGTTGTTTTCCCATTTAACTATTCAACGATTTAGCCATTTAACTAACTTTCGTGAGCCAACCGTACTTATCTTCTTTCCTACCCATAATTACATCAAAAAATGCATCTTGGAGCTTTTTGGTGATCGGTCCACATTTCCCTTTTCCAATTGTGATCTTGTCTATTGATCTTATCGGCGTCACCTCAGCTGCAGAACCAGTAAAGAACACCTCATCAGCTATATACAGGTATTCTCTTACCAACATTTCTTCAATCACCTCAATGCCCATTTCCCGAGCGAGCGTCATCACGGTATGACGCGTTATCCCTGGAAGGATACTTGCATGTAATGGTGGAGTATGGATAACACCATCTAAAATGGCAAAGATGTTCTCGCCTGAACCTTCACTCACATAACCGGAAGTATCTAAAGCAATACCTTCAACAAAGCCTAACATTATCGCTTCCATTTTTATCAATTGTGAATTCATGTAATTGGCACAACATTTAGCCATTGCCGGAAATGTGTTGGGTGCCATCCTATTCCACGTGGAAAACATTACATCAACGCCATTTTCCAAAGCCTCTTTACCGAGATACTTACCCCACTGCAATGTGGCGATGCTAACACATACCGGACAGTTAAGAGGATTGACCCCGAGTTCTGCATAACCGCGGTACGCAAGCGGTCTTATATAAGCATCTTCAAGATCGTTTCTCTTGAGCAATTCAATTACCACTCCGTTCAATTCTTCATTTGTGTAAGGAATTTCCATACGGTATATCTTTGCCGAATTCCTTAACCTCTGGGTATGTTCGTTTAACCTAAAAATAACCCGACCCTTGGGTGTCTTGTAGCATCTCAAACCTTCAAAGACTCCGCTACCGTAATGAATTGCGTGGGAAAGTATATGGATCTTTGCATCATCCCAAGCAACGAACTTACCATCCATCCAAATATATTTTGCCTTTGTCATTGCCATATGGAACCTCCTTCATTAAACTATAATTAGAAACAGATGGAAGTCAAGAATTCTTTGGCTCGAAGTTTTGCGGATGTCCTCAGCATTCTTTGGAAACGACAATTGACATGAAGCGATTTTTGTTTATAATTTTTTATGTTGAAGCGTGCATACATAAATGAACTAAAAAGTAAACTTAAAGCGGCGGCCACTAAGTTTGTTGATCTAAAATATGCCTCTTTGACCGGCGCAATGCATCATATCACTATACCGATTGAACGTTTTGAAACCATTGTCCACGAAGGCGTTGGCGCTGACGGATCCAGTTTGCCTGGTTATAAAGACGTAGAAAAAGGTGACATGTTATTGTTCCCTGATTTAACTACCCTTTTCTTTGACCCATTCTTCAAAGAAAAAACCGCTTCTTTTTTGTCCAGCGTATACACACCTGACACTTTACAACCGTTTCACAGAGACACCCGGTACATCGCTAAAACAGCGGTTGAATATTTAAAGAAAGAATTTAAGACAGAGGCTTTTTTCCAACCTGAGCTGGAGTTTTACATCTTTGACAATTGTAGTTTTGGTGAAGGACCAGGCTACAGTTATTACCGTGTAGAATCAGGTGACCAGGACCAACCGTCCTATCCGATAAGAGCCAAAGGCGGTTATCATATTGGACAACCTGAAGATCGCTTTGCAGATTTCCGGAATGCTTTAACCACCACCCTATCATTCTGTAATATCAGAACTAAATACCACCATCCAGAGTCTGGGTCAAAAGGACAAATGGAGATTGAATTGCTCTTTGCGCCACTGTGCCAAGCCGCTGATAATATATTCCTTGCCAAATATATATTCAAGTGCTTGAGCCGACAGCAGAAGAAATACGTATCTTTTATGCCCAAACCACTATTCGCTGAACCGGGAAGTGGACTCCATCTACATCAGTATTTAGGCAGCAGGAAAGGCTCGCTTTTCTATCATCCCAAGAAGGAAAAACACTTGTCCAAATTATGTCTCCATTATATCGCAGGTATCCTCCACCATTCCCGCGCTCTCTGTGCCTTAACCAACCCAAGTACGAATTCTTACAAAAGACTCATCCCCGGTTTTGAAGCACCAACCTATACTGATTTTGCCGTAGGCAACAGGAAAACAGCAATCCGCCTACCCAAGTATTTGAAAAACAAGAAAATGATGGAGATTGAATATCGTATCCCAGACGCTACTGCCAATCCTTATCTCGCCCTTGCCGCGATACTCCTTGCTGGCATCGACGGTATAGTAAACCGTTTCAAAGTTAACAAACGAGAGAAATTACCGACCAATGTTTATGAAGCAATCAATGCATTGAAAAAAGACCACAATTTCCTGCTCCAAGGTGGCGTTTTCTCAAAAGACCTCATTGACAGCTGGATTGAAGTGAAAACCAAGCAATTTGAGGAAATCCACATCAGACCACACCCCCATGAGTTCACGCTCTATTTTGGAACATGACTTAGGCATCAAGAATATGTCGAGCAGGTATTCATTGGATACTAGTATTAACCGACCCAGTGATTTCAATGGTCATCAGAAAAATCCTAATATCGAAATCCTAAATTCCGTCTCGTGTCGAACACTCGATGTAAGACATAAACAATATCGAAATTCAAATTTCGAATGCTCAAAACAATCTTTCTCAAAGAATTCCGCCTTCCTTAAATCTGTACGAACTCAAAGGGCGTTGACACAAATATGAACGATAAAATCAAGGTCGGTATTGTGGGTTGTGGTACCCACGCGCAGATCGCTCATATACCTCTTTTCAAAAAAAATCCGGCTTGTACCCTGGTTGCACTATGTGATTCTGATATCAGAATAATCGACCACTTCTGCACCAAATATGAAATACCCAATGGATACCAAGATTTCCAGGAAATCATTGAAGATAAACAAATCGATGCATTGATCATCAGCACACCAAATTATCTCCATGGACCAATGGCAATCGCGGCGCTCAAATACGGCAAGCATGTCTTTTGTGAAAACCCAATGGCGATAAATCTTGAAGAAGCTACAGAAATGGTAAGAACTGCCAAATCATCAGGGAAAAAACTGGCTGTAGCAACCAGCAATCGCTTAAGATCAGACGTGCAAACCGTGAAGGATTTCATCAAAGAAGGTGAGTTAGGTGATATTTATTACATAAAATCAGGTTGGCTGATCGGTCGTAAAGACTGGATATTGAGCCCCTGGCGTTTAGAAAAACTCAAAAGCGGAGGTGGTGCTTTCTTGAGTTTAGGGACCAATTTACTGGATATTGGACTTTACCTGCTAAAGAACAAAGAAGTAGTATCAATATTTGCCTCAATTCATAAACGGGAACCTGAGGCTGAAATCGAAGATACTGCAATGTGTATCATCAACTTCACTGATGGTACGCTACTCACTATTGAAGTAAGCTGGTCATTACTATTTGAAGACGATTTTCTTTACTGCAATGTGTTCGGCAAAAAAGGCGCTGCATTACTCAATCCTCTGAAAATACAAAAAGAACTTCACAATGAATTGTACAATGTTACACCAGCGCAGAAACACACCAATCTCTACCGTGAATCGTATGAGCTCCAGGTGAAGAATTTTCTGGATTTCCTCACGAAGGATCAAACACCACCCATTACTTGCGAAGACGGTTTGCTTATAGCCAAAATATCTAAAGCCTTTTATGAATCTGCCCAACAGCAAAAATTGATAAAAATATAGAATGAAGGATATCAGAACATTAGATTATCAGGTTATCAGGAAAAATATACCTGGTGCCCTAGTATCCTGGTATCCTGATAACCTTTAACCAATTATCAGAATATACTTAATCATACTCTCAGCTGTACTGATGTCCCTATCTTTTCACCCCTTGGGTCTCCATTTTCTCGCCTGGATCGGTCTAGTTCCACTCCTCTTTGCCGTGGCTGAAGTGCGACCATTTGTTGCATTCAAATCAGGGACTATATTTGGATTCTTATTCTCCTTATTCTCTTTGTTCTGGTTTGTTTTTCTGCAGATTGAAACCAATATAAAAATACTCATGCTCTTTGGTTTGGTTCTATTATTCCTCTACTTGGGCGTTTACTACGGAGTTGGCTTTCTCTTCATGAACAAAATCGGCATTTGGTCATTACCCTTAATCCTTGGCGGGCTGGAATTTGCCCGTAGTACTGGTGAGCTAGGTTTCCCTTGGCTTGCTTTTGGCTATTCACAAGCCCGTTACCCATTATTCATTCAACAAGCCTCGCTTTACGGGGTGTACGGGCTGTCTAGCTGGATTATCCTGATCAATATAACAATCTATAAACTAATAAAATCAAAGAATCCGAAGTATGCAGTTGCCTTTATCATAGCCTTTACTCTCCCCCTTATATTCGGGGCAATAAGAATGAACCGTGCAGATGATGAACCTATCTTGATCGGTATTGTCCAACCAAATATTGATCCTAATTTAAAATTCACAAAAGCAATGCGCGAAGTCACATTTGACCGCCTCATCTACTTATCAGAACAATGTAATGAGGCAGCCTTGGATAGGTTTAGTCGGTCAGCCGATCTCGTAATATGGCCGGAAACAGCAACGCCGATCTTTCTTACGTTTTCCGGCGTTTATCAAAAACGGGTCTATGCACTCGCGCAAAGCATAAACTCTCCCATATTCACAGGTACACCGATCTACGATCCCAAAAAACGTGAAATCTATAACGGTGCAGTACTCATTGAACCGGGAAAAGGCATTACCCAGGAACACAGAAAAATGCACCTGGTACCCTTTGGTGAACACATACCTTTTGACCAGCACATTGCTTTGCTGAAAAAAATCGATGTTGGCGGCGGTGACTACACACCCGGTGACCGGTTCACAGTATTTAAAACTGGACGCTTGAAGTTCTCATGCCTTATCTGTTTTGAATCTATATTTCCAGAACTTTCTCGTACATTTGTAAATGACGGCGCTCGCCTGCTCATTAATATCACAAATGACGGTTGGTTCGGGAAAATATCCGGACCCCAACAGCACAATGATATGGCCATTCTGCGCACGGTGGAGAATGGTGTTCCCCTTGTCAGATGTGCAAACACAGGTATATCTATGGTTGTTGACAAGTATGGCAGGGTATTAAAGGAAAGCTCACTCTTCACCCGAAGTTTTATACTCCACGAGGTATCAATAGTACAAGACAAAACAGTATTTCGATACATTGGCAGTATTGTACCGATACTGTCTTTGCTTATCGCAACATTACTGTTCGTTGTAAAAACAGTAAAAACTAAAGCGTAGTGAGTAAGGCGTAGAGAGTGTGGCGCTGTAGTTGTCTGATCCTTCAACTGCGTTCAGGACAGGTTTATCAGACAATGCCCGATGAATCGGGCGACTACAAAAAAAGAACCGAATAGGCAGTATCGGAGTATTGGAGAACATACAAACACCTAAAATCCAAAATACCTAAACGCCTAAAGACAAGTAAATACCCAGATGCGTAAAATAAACTAAGACTATTAACGATTAAAATTCCATCCCGCACGGCAGTGCCATTTCTCTCTACGCCCTACTCTCTACTCTTTACGCCTTACGCCCTACTCCTTACTCTCTACTCCCTACGTCTTACGCTCTACTCCCTTCTTTTATATCCTTATATACTTACTTCTCCACCAGTCCGTTGACAACTCAATATATCGCAATATAATTATCTTAGTATGGAAAATGGCTCCTATAAAAACCTAACCGCAATAACCGAGGCTCTTCTCGAGCAAAAAGATCTTAATAGTGTCTTTGATTCGATAGCCGAGACGGCGTGCTCATTCTTCAAAGCCTCAGCATCTTCAATCATGCTTTTCGATGAAAAGAAAGAATACCTGACAATTGCGCGTTCTTATAACCTCTCTCCTGATTACTTAAAGGTCGTCAAAGTCCAACGTGGTCAGGAAATTGCCGGTAAGGTCTGTCAGACCAAGAAAATGAGATTCATACCTGATGTACTCGAACTCTTCCGTGAAATCAGCGACGATTTTACAGTCGAATGGGTTGGCAAGGAGAATCTCGTTTCCCTGGTTTGTGCACCGCTGCTCCTTAGAGATGAACCGATCGGATGTTTGAATATCTACTACCGTAATGCGCAAAAAAGCTTCGAAAATGAGAGTGCTATGGAATTCTTCACAAAACTCGCCTCATTGTCTATCGAGTATTCAAAAATAATCCATCAAAGCGAGTACAAAGCACAAGTCCTTACAGTACTTGAAGAAGTCGGAATGTTATTAACATCTTCATTCAATATAAATGAAATAATGAAAGTATTCCTCTCCACAGCCGTATCGATCACGGATACTGACGCCGGCGCACTTGTTCTTGTTGACGAGACAGGAACCAAGGCCCTTGATGCTTTTGAATATAGCAGAGATTCAGATATGCCAAGGCGATATGTTTCAACCGCACGCTTGGCTAATGGTATTTCAGCAGAAACAATGAGGACCAGAAAACCCGTCGTTATCCGAGATTTAAGCAAATACAAGGATGCCGAAACAGTAAGCGCTGATAACAAAAGAGCTGCGACTGTAGCTGTACCATTGATAACCAGAGGAAAACCAATTGGCATCTTATACGTTGATTCTTTCGCACCAAGAGATTTTTCAAAAAATGAAATTGACTACCTGGTCATTTTGTGCAACCAGGCGGCAATTGCCTTGAATAACACTGAACTTTATAAAAAACTCACCAGGGAAGCCAAAGAAATGGCGCTCTTATATGAAGTAAGTCAAAGTTTTATGTCAACATTAGATTTTGACAAACTTCTTGTCAATATCCTCGAGCGTTTGAAAAACACATTCGGTTATCTGAATCTGGCGATAATGCTCGTTGATGAAGAAAAAGGTGAACTGTACCCGCGTTCTTATATCAATTACCCTGACCATATCAAAAAACTACGCTTTAAAATCGGTCGAGATGGCATAAGCGGTCATGTTGCTGAAACCAAGAAGATGTATTATAGCCGTGATGTATCAAAAGATCCCTATTATATCGTGGGAACAGAAAAGGCAAAGAGTGAACTCTGCTTCCCGCTCATGCTTGGTAACCGGGTCATTGGTACTTTAGATGTAGAAAGCCCGGATATCAACGGTTTTACCGAAGACGATATGAAACTTCTCTCTGCGTTAAGCGCTCAAATCGCGGTTGCTCTCTACAATTCTCAGTTATTCGAAATAACGAAAACTTTATCTTTGACCGATCCACTTACTTCACTGCCCAACCGCCGCAGTTTTGACATGTTCATTGAAGCTGAAATCAGAAGAGCGGGGCGGTATCATCGTTCTTTCTCATTACTGATGATCGATTTTGACAATTTCAAAAAATATAACGATGCATTTGGACACCCGGCTGGCGATAAAATACTGGAAAAATGCTGTCAACTCATGAAAGAAACAATAAGAGATGTTGACTTCCTGGGACGCTATGGAGGTGACGAATTCATATCTGTACTGCCGGAAACTGATAGTACGTTCGCTCTTGAAGTTGCCGAGCGTATGAGGAAAAAGATTGCCGCCCAGACGATTGACCCACGTATTACTTTAAGTATTGGTATCGCCGCATTTCCCCAGGATGGCAATAACAAAAATACCTTGATAGAAATTGCAGACGATGCCTGTTACGAGGCAAAACAATTAGGCGGAGATTGTGTGAACTTTGCGTCAAGCAAAAAGGAGTAAAAAATGATATCTTTCATTTTAATGCTAATGATCGTGAACAGTGCTACGATTCACGACATTGCAGTCAATAACAATGATCTGGTATTACAAACCGATATGGAATATACCAAGATCATGATGAAGGACTATGAACTTTCTGACCAGATAGGCGCACCAGAACTACCAGTCAAGGCACTTCGCATTGCCTTGCCATATGGCGCACGGATAACTGGTGTTGAAATCCTCAGCGAGGAAAGCACTGAATTGGCTGGGGAATTCTTGCCCACCTATGTACAACCACCCTATATCCTCTCTTTAAAAAACGTGCAAAAACTGACTCAAGCAGACCAAGCCATATACTCATCCGACACACCGTACCCAGAAAACATACTTCAATTCAAGAGCAGCAGTGTCTATGACAATTACCAGATATGTGAACTTGTTTTTTACCCTGTTCAATATCTACCCCAATCAAAAAAATTAAAGATCTATAAATCGATAAAATTCTCGATCACTTATGAGGGTGGTCAAAAACAACAGGCAACGAGTAATCGACTAAAAGAAATAGTGATTAACCCAGAAGCTGTGATCCAAAGCCAAGAGAGTCGACAAGTTGGATATTTTGATTATCTGATAATCACCAATTCACAAATGGAGACGGCTTTTCAGACCTTAGCTGATTGGAAAACCAAAAAAGGCATCAAAACTGAAATCAGAACCGTAAGCTGGATACTTGCAAACTATACGGGTGAAGATAATGCTGCGGCAATAAGAAATTATCTTAAAACGCTGCCTGATTCAAATGTCCAATACGTACTCTTAGGTGGTGATACAGATGTTATACCTTGCCGATTTGTCTTTGCGATGGCTTGCAGCGCGTGGATATATCCTGGTCGGGAAGACACCATGCCGTGTGATCTCTACTATGGAGATTTGCAGGGAACATGGAATTATGATAATGATGGCTGCTATGGCGAGATCGAAGACAGCATAGATCTTTACCCTGATCTCTTGGTCGGCAGGGCACCGGTAAACAACGTTAGTGAAGCCCAGACCTTTGTCAACAAAGTACTGGTTTATGAAAAAACACCCGACCTTAGCTACCAGGATAATGCAATGTTTTCTGCAGACGTTCTGTGGACAAGTCCCTGGACAGACATGGGCGTGCATAAGAACAAGATCGAAGCAGAATCCTTTCCGAGCTGGTATACGATAACCAAATTATACCACAGCCAGGGTAATCTGAGTCCTGCTGCGTTCAAAAATGCACTGCGCCAGGGTCAGGGTCTCACCAACCACGACGGTCACGGTTGGATCAATTCTATGGGTGCAGGGACTGGATATCTGCACAACGCAGATTTCGATACCTTGACCAATGCGCCCAAATTTGGCGTCATGGCGTCTATTGGTTGTTGGACCACAGCCTATGATTTCAACTGCATCGCCGAATCATATATTAACAGTCCAAATGGTGGTGGTGTTATATTTTTCGGCAATTCGAGTTATGGTTGGGGTTCACCTGGCAATCCAGGATTTGGCTATTCAGACCGTTTTGATAGCCGGCTGTTCTATTGCTTGCTCCAGGAAGACCAATTCCATGCCGGTAGCATGCTTGCTTCTGCTAAAATCCATTTCATCCCCTATTCAAGAGAGAAAAATGTTTATCGCTGGCATCAATACCAGCTAAACCTGCTTGGCGACCCAGAGCTGCCAATTTGGACTGACATCCCTGAGACATTAACTGTTGCTGCTCCGCAATCAATACCTCAAGGCAATAGCCGCATTCTTGTAACAGTCAAGGATAAACTTACTGAAGTACCTATCAAAGGTGCCCTGGTATGCCTGATGAAGGACAGTGAATCCTATGCGGCTGGATATACTGACGCGGCAGGTACGATCTTTCTCGATGCCAGTGCAACAAGTACCGGTGATTTCGACTTAACCGTAACTACCCACAACTATATCCCTCAAGAATCAACGATCCCAGTAGTAACTGGTTCATATGTCAATTATCTCGGTTGGACAGTTGAAGATTCACTGGGTAATAGCGATGGTATTGCCAACCCTAATGAAGATATATTCCTGGACATCGTCATAAAAAATAATGGCAACGCTACTTCGAATAATATCCTGCTTACCTTGCGTTCCCAAGACCCATTCACCAGTATCGGAGACAGTACGGAAAGTATTGGTTCACTGAATGTCGGTGATTCAGTATACATCAGTAATGCCTTCTATATAAGCGTGGGAGCTGCTTCAAATGGACATGGTATACATTTTGACCTTGAAGTCATTGATGACGCAAGAACCCTTAATTACAAACCAACCCTGCTTATCGGCACGCCGGTTTTGAGTCTTGAAGAGGTAATCATTGCTCAACCACCGGTAATGCCTGGCGATACAATATCAATCAGTCTGGAGATTCCAAACACAGGATACGGATTTGCTCATAACACCTATGCCCTACTTTCAACATCTAACCCCTATGTGACAATACTCACTGATAGTGTATTCTATGGTGAAATACCACCCGAGACAAAAGTGATACTCGGATCTTTTTCAGTGGACATTTCTTCGAGTTGTCCTGCAGGAACTCACCCGGGTTGCACAGTTGATCTTATCGCGGATGA
>JAUWGT010000019.1 GCA_030606265.1 Candidatus Stahliibacteriota bacterium
GGTCGTCCGTACAAAGTGGCTTATGGTTTTGCTCAGGAGACACCGGTTAAGGTTAAGGTCTATGATGCCTTGGGTCGTTTAATTATACACAATGATTATGGTCGGCTCAATGGTTCAGGTGAGTTTACCTTTGATCTTAAATCTATGGCACAAGGTGTCTACTTTGTTAAAATCGAAGCTGAAGACAAGACCACAACATCCAAAATCATCTGGCTTAAATAAAACGACACCAATCAATTGAAATTGCCCCGCACCTTCCAAAGAAGAGTGCGGGGCAATTCCTCATGCCCGGTCCTGCACAGACCGAAAAAATAACTATTCTAAAAGGTAATCAATTAAATACAATAATATCATGTTTTCAAGGATTCAACATAATGATAGGCATTTATTGCAGCCGCAGCACCTTGTGCACAAGCTGTCACGACCTGTCTGACTGCTTGAGCACAAATATCGCCTGCTGCAAAAACACCAGACAGTGATGTTTCCAATTTATCATTAGTAATAATAAAACCTTTGTTGTCAACTTTAATAATCCCTTTAATAAAATCGGATTTAGGTACCAGGCCTGCGTATATAAAAACGCCATCTACTTTTATGGTCTTCTTTTCTCTGGTTGCACGATCCTCGATCGTAATCGCCTCAACGCGTTCTGAACCATCAATACTCAATAATACATGATTGAGGAAGAAATCAGTTCTTGTCGCTTGACTGAATCTTTCCTGTAGTATCTGATCAGCAGTCATCTGCGGCAAAAATTCAATAAAGGATATGTGTTCCACAAAATTAAGCAGGAACTTCCCTTCTTGAAGACCTGAATTCCCGCAGCCGATAACCGCAATCCGTCTGGACTTGAATAAAGGACCATCGCAAGTCGCGCAATATGATATACCTCTGCCCCTTAACGTATTTTCGCCAGGGATATTAAGTTTCTTTGGAATTGTTCCCGTCGCGATGATCACGGTAGACGTTTCAAGACTCCGTGTACTGGTTTTGACAATGGTGATTTTCTCCTTCTTTACTAATGAAGTCACCTCAGTACCTATTATCTCTGTGCCAAAATGCTGGGCTTGTTTTTTCATATTGTCGGTTAACTCCATACCCTTAATCCCCTCAGGAAATCCAGGATAGTTTTCTATATAATCGGTAGTCGCGGCAAGTCCGCCTGGTAATGCCCTCTCCAGCATTACAGTTTTCAAACCTGCCCGTGCACCATAAATACCAGCGGTCAGACCAGCTGGTCCAGCACCTATTATAATTAGATCATAATTATCTTTACTCAAAGCATCTCCCATATCTATGAGGATACCAGGAAATCAGGGTATCAGGTAGTGGTTATCAGGATACAGGATATCAGTAAGAAAGCATATCGCCATGATCTACTGATATTCTAATGTTCTTCATCCTGATCGCCTGATGAACTGATACCCTATTTAGTCTATTTGCCGCCTTAGGAATGTCGGAACCTCTAAATCGTTATCATTATAGACTTTCTCTTTGCTATCTGTCTTGATTTCGCGTCTCTTGTACGCAGGCAACTCAAGATTCTCTCTTTTGTTTGAGATATCAAGTGGTTGTTCAGTAATCTTCTCTCTTAGCCCGGTTGCCACAACCATGACCTTGACTTTTTCACCAAGTGTATCATCCACGACAATGCCGGTAATGACCTTAGGTTGACCCTCTGTCTCCCCTACGATAAGTAAAGCCGCTTCATTAGTTTCAGCAAGAGTTAGGTTAGCACTCCCCGTAATATTAATGAGCAATCCGCGGGCACCCTTAATGGAAATATCATCGAGCAACGGTGAAGAAATCGCTACTTGAGCCGCCTGTATCGCCCGATTTTCGCCTTCACCTATACCCAAGCCCATTACTGCGGTACCTTTTTCAATCATCGCAGTTCTGATATCGGCAAAATCCAAGTTGATAAGACCAGGTTTCGTGATCATCTCCGCAATACCTTTTATCGCGTTAAAAAGAACCATATTGCCTAATTTAAACGCCTCGATTATTGACTGCTCTTTTGGTGAAACGGCAACGAGTTTCTGATTCGGGATACAAATCAAGGTATCAACATATTCTCGCAGTTCTTCAATCCCTTTATCAGCATTTGTCATACGCCAGATACCTTCGTATTCAAAAGGTTTGGTCACAACCGCAACAACCAGAGCACCGATATTTTTTGCCTCTTCAGCAACCAATGGTGATACTCCAGTACCAGTTCCACCACCTTCACCGCAGGTAATAAAAACCATATCCGCATCTTTTACTGCATCTCGGATCTCTTCACGAGATTCCTCGGCTGCCTTGCGACCGATCTCCGGGTCACCACCAGCCCCAAGGCCTTGGGTCAAGTTCTGCCCGATCTGTAGTTTTTCAGGAGCCATGCTAATTTTGAGAACCTGTGCATCGGTATTGATCGCGATACACTCAACGCCATCAATACCAGCAGCTTGAGCATAGTTAATCGTGTTACAACCAGCACCACCTATACCAATCATGCTTATCTTTGCCATGTACTTTGGTTCCTGGACCAATTCCAACATATGCTTCCTCCTTTTTCTTGACCTCATCCCGCTTGTCGGGATAGGCTAAAAATATTTTGAAAACCAGTTTTCAAAACGTTTCTTAAGGGCATCAAATATGCCGCCGCCCTTTGTCTTCTTAATAAGGGTCTGGTTCTTTTTCTCATAACCATAGATGACCAAACCTACACCAGTTGCGTATATGGGATCAAGGATTATATCGGTGAGTCCGCCAAGCCTCTTTGGGATACCGATTTTCACGGGTAGGTTGGTGATTTCCTCGGCAAGCTTCGCCAATCCCTGTAGCCGAGCAGTACCGCCTGTAATCACAACGCCAGCTGCAAGAACATCTGCAAAACCGCTTTTCTTCACAGCTTTGTTTGTAATCATTAGGATTTCTTCTACACGCGGACTGACGATTGAGTACAAATTCTCCTTTGAAATAAAACGGTCTTCACGTCCCCCAATGCCGGCGACTTTGATTTCATCTTTCTTCTCCTCGGGTGCTAATGAAAGCGTGGAATATTTCTTCTTTATTGTCTCGGCTTGTTTATATGGTGTCCGTATACCGATTGCGATGTCATTCGTTATGTACTCACCACCAAGTGGTATCACCTCAGTATGCCTGATTGCACCGTCGTAAAATATAGCAAGATCAGTAGTTCCACCACCGATATCTAAAAGGCAGACACCAAGATCTATTTCGTCAAGCTGCAGGACCGAATAAGATGACGCTAATGGTTGTAGAACAAGATCCTTGACCTTTAACCCAGCTCTTTCCAGCGCCGTGTAGATATTCTGAGCTGATGCTATTGCTGCAGTTACAATATGAACCTCTGCTTCTAACTTAACACCGCTCATGCCAACTGGGTCTTTTATTCCTCGTTCATTGTCAACTATGTATTCAATCGGTATCGCGTGTATGATCTCACGATCGAGTGGTAGGGCGATTGCCTGTGCCTGTTCGATTACCCGTTCAATATCGCGTTTTGTGATCACACCTCCTGCGCGTGACGTCGCGATCATTGCATGGGCGTTAATGCTCTCAATATGGGAACCAGAGATCCCGGCATAACAGGCATCAACTTTGAATCCCGACATTCGAGATGCTTCCTCAACCGCCTTTTGTATCGACTCTACTGCCTTCTCAAGATTGTTTATTACACCCCTTTTCAATCCATGCGATGCGGTTGACCCAACGCCAACAACTTTCAAGTCATCACTATCTACCTCAGCAATAATCGCAGCAACTTTCGTCGTTCCAAGATCAACGCCGACAATCCTTTCCTTCTTTGGCATTATCTCCTCCTTATTGAGTATTCCCAGAACCCGTTTTCTCAATATGCAAACCGGGCTCCTGTCTGATAACGACCTGCGTCTTGAACCTCAGGTCAACAATACATGGACCTTGAAGCTTAAGCAGGTTCAACGATTCTATGAAATATTTTCTCTTTCTCAAGTCATGCACTCCTAATATAAATTCAATACCTTTGTACTCAACTATCCCTTCCTCCTGTGAAATGATCCTCGCTTGAGGGATGACTTGTTCAAGAGTTATATAGGTCTCTCTTGTCTTTGCTAGTTGCACAACGACGATGACCATTATCACAATGACTATTACGCTAGCAATTATTTTAATAACCTTACCTCCTCTTTAAGCAAGATACCTTTTGTATTCTTCACTCTTTTCTTTATTATATTTGCTAGCTTCAACACATCCGAAGCCTTGGCATGACCGCGATTTATGATGAAATTGCCGTGTTTCCTGCTGATCTCAGCATCCCCTACACTCAACCCCCTCAAACCGCAGTCTTCAATCAATTTACCCGTCGCATAGGGCTTGATATTTTTGAAATATGACCCTGCTGAATACCCTGTGGGTTGTCGCTGGCGACGATATGCCAGATTATTTCTAATATCAGAAACAATATCCCTTTGCTTTCGATGAATCAGTTTGAGCTCAGCTGAAAGAATTAACACTCCATCTCTGATTTCAGTCTGGCGATAACCAAACTCAATCTCCTTATTACTGAAACGGCTAACAACACATTGGTCAGTAAGCACTGTGATACCCATAACAATATCTGCCATTGACTTACCAAAAGCGCCAGCATTGCCCTTTATTGCACCACCTATCGTACCCGGGATACCAGCGAGAAACTCAGCCCCTCCATACCCCAGAGCTTTGGCTTTTTGTAAAAAGTGTTCAATCAAGAAACCACTGCCACAGTGGACTATATCACCCGTTCTCTTCATAGTCCGAAAAATACCGTAGAGCTTGATAATAGCACCGGGAAACCCCTCATCACTTACCAGCACATTCGTACCACCACCGATCACGTAGTACTCTATCCTCTGCCTTTTTATAGTACTGATCACCTTGTTCAAAGCACGGTGTGAATACACCTTAACGAAATATCTTGTCTTGCCACCGATATGAAATGATGTATGCTTACTCAGTGGTTCATTTACTAGCACTTCGATACCAGCAATGGATCTAAAGGGATTTATCATGACAACTTCCTAACCAATCTCTTTGCCAATTGGTTAATAGATCCTGCTCCTTGGATGACGATTATATCGTGGCGTTGAGCTGTCTTCTTTAGAAATTTCACAATATCATTGAATTCACCGATAAAATGAACATTATCCTGTTCTTTGCTTATCCTTTTGGCTAGAGCCTCACCACTAATACCAGGGATGGGGATTTCATGCGCCCCGTAGATGTTCGATACAATGACCAGATCAGCACCCAGGAACGAAAAAGCAAAATTATCAAAAAGGTAGTAGGTGCGTGTAAAACGATGCGGCTGAAACACTGAGATTATTCTATGCCCTGGGAAGTATGCACGGATTGTCTCCAGGGTCACGGCGATTTCTGTTGGGTGATGCCCATAATCGTCGAAAATCTTTACGCCTCTGACCTCACCGAGATATTCAATGCGGCGATGGACCCCGCTGAATTCCTTTAATGCCTTTTTTATCTTAGTTGTGGAAATACCAAGTTCTAACCCGATGCCGACAGCGGCAAGTGAATTATTTATATTATGGTTACCCAATAGGTTGATCTTAAACCTACCCACCAGTTTATTTTGATATGCAACATTAAACGTACAGCCAGTACTGCTCTTCGTTATTTTCGTGGCTCTAAGCTCGGCCCGTTTATTAAGCCCATAGGTAATCGTCCTTCTGTAGATTCTCTCCATTATCTCACAACTGCATGGAGAATCTACGCCCAAGAACGTACACCCCCAGAACGGTACATGGTTCGCAAAAAAGGTAAAGTGCTTTTTGATCTCATCTAGGTTCTTGTAGTAATCAAGATGCTCCGCCTCAATATTAGAAATCACCGCATAAGATGGGTAAAGGCGCAAGAATGATTTATCCGATTCATCTGCTTCGCACACTAAATAATCGCCCTTACCTAATTTCGCCTGACTCTTTCCTCTTATAATGCCGCCAACAACGGTCGTCGGCATAAGACCACCCTTTTCCAACACTTCATCCACTATTGACGTTATCGTTGTCTTACCATGAGTACCTGAAATGCAGATTGCAATTTTCATTCTTGTTAGCTCAGCAAGCAATTCACTACGGTGGATAGTTGGAATACCTATTCTCCTCGCCTCAGCAAGTTCAGAGTTGTCTTTTTTTATCGCGGTGGAATAAACCACAACATCCGCACCTGAGACATTCTCCTTCTTATGTTTATGCATCACCTTGACGGATATTTTTTTCAAAACACGCGTTATCTCTGAACAATTGAGGTCCGATCCAGTCACTTTGAATTTCAAATTACGTAGGATAATAGCCAAACCACTCATTCCGATACCACCTATACCCACAAAATGAATATGTTTAGTCTTACCAAACACCGATGCACCTCGCTATTGCTCGGTAAAACGCCAATCCAGAAATACCAAATCCTCTACCGGAAGTTTGAATTTGGTTACTATTTAGAATGTCATATTTAGAATTTCCCATGTTATTTATCTCTCAAAATCATATCGGCAATTTGCCTTTCTGCATCCCAGATAATATCAGATTTCCCTCTATGAATCTCTAGAAGCTCGGTTAATTTCTCAACGATTTTCTTACATGTTACCTGTTCCTGACGCATAACCACAGCATTCCCTATGCGTGCGAAGTACTTGGCGTTATGATATTGGTGGTCATCTATTGCATGTGGGAATGGTATGAATATCACCGGTGTGTCGGTCGACAATATTTCATATGCAGCAAGAGCTCCAGATCGGGCAACAATCACGTCGGCTGTTTGCATCTCGCACCAAGGGGTATGGGTAAAGGGGATGACCGATGTTCTACCATTGCTCCTCTTGAGCACCCAATCATAATCACGCTGACCACTGATGATTACTATCCGGTAATTATCCGGCAATATCTCCTGCACTTCCAAAGCGAGTTCATTAATCATAGAGGCTCCACCGCTACCTCCAAGAAACAGTACTGTCTTAAGCGTCCGGTTCCTGATCATCTTATCAGCCATTGTTTTTTTAAACTCATGTCTAATCGGGATACCGGTAACAAGCAACCTGCCTTTAATGTTATCTGCAGGAGGTAAACCCAAAAATACAATACTCGCCTTCGATGCAAACAGTCTTGTCGCTCGCCCCGGCATGCGATTCGGTTCGAAGAAAAAGAACTTACGACGCTTAATGAGACAGGCGGCAACCAAAGGCAAGGCACCGAAACCTCCAAAGACGATACCGCTCGCGTCTTTTACCAAAGAAAGCAAGCTGTAAGTAGAGTGTATGAATAACAGAACGGACCACATCTTATTCAATACCGATTTACCATAAAACGCACGTGCCTTTACCGCAAACGTCTTCAAACCCTGAAGTCGAGCCATGCCATTTTCAGAAAAACCTCTTCGAACAAGGACTATTACTTCTGTATTACGCTGCATTAGCTCTTTGGCAACCACAAAAGCAGGGAAATAATGCCCACCAGTACCAATCGCCGAAATGACAAATCTACGTCTGGCAACCATTGTTTCATCGTGTTTTATCACTCTATCTTCTTTCATACAACCCGCTTTTTTGAAATCTGAAGGATCACCCCCATGGCAAACAGATTTGCCGTAAGTGACCAACCACCAAACGATATGAAAGGTAACGGCACACCGGTCGGCGGTAAAAGTCCCATACTAACGCCAACATGGACAAGGAAAATAACGAATATCGAAGTATTCAGCCCCAAAACAAGTAATCTTGTGAAATCATCCTCAAGATTACCAGCAATGGAAAGACCACGGAAAAACACCTGCCAATAAAGAGCGAAGACAACGATACTGCCAAGAAAACCGAATTCCTCAGCAATGTGGGCGAATATGAAATCATTGTGTATACGTGGTAAGAAGAAAAACTTCTGCAAGCCAGCACCAGGACCCTTCCCAAAAAAGCCCCCAGAACCAATAGCAATGAGCGATTGCCGTACTTGATAGGTTGGGTTCGTTATGAAGCTGGTAATCCGATATTTTGCATGTGGGAAAACAAGAACAAAGATAACCAGCAGGATCAAGCTGACCGCCAAGGTTGGAAATACTAGTTTTGACCTTGTACTTCCATAAATAAGCATAGCAGTAAACACAAGGACACATATAACCGCCATTGAGATCGATGGCTGAATTGCAACCAGCAGGATCACAAATAAACAAAGCACTATGCTGGTCATCATACCCGAACGGGTATTTGCGGTCTGGGGATGAGAATCAAAAAAATTAGCCAGAAAAAAAACTAGCCAAATCCGTACGAATTCAGAAATTTGGAAACCAAATGAGAAAAGCAATGAAACAGAACGTCGTGCCCCGTATTGAGTACGCCCGGCTAACAGAGTAACGAATAAGAAAAGAACAATAATAATAAAAGCGGGAAAAATAAATTTCTTCATGATCTTATATGGAAAAAATAGCCCGAATGAAAAGAATACGCTCGCGATAGCGAGTCGCTGGAGATGACCCAATAGATAGAATGTCGAATCCTCACCACGTCGCATTGCGCGATAATACGATGATGAGTACACGAATACTGCCCCAAGAATAACAAGAATCAACAAACAAAGCACTAAAGTTCGATCAATTTTTTCGTACTGCATCTTTGAATGCTTCTCCCCGATCTGCGAAATTGGCAAAGTAGTCAAAAGAAGCAAAACCTGGATTCAGTAAAATTATATCTCCCGGTGCTGCAAATTGTCTAGCCTTTATTAGCGCATCATCCATACTACTGGCAATCGTAAAGGTCGCGAATCCATTTGTTTCAAAGAAGTTCGCAATGTGCGCCGCATTATCGCCAAGTATGACACACGCTTTAGCTTGCTCAACTAAGATCGAAAGGTAGTCCTCAGCCTTATCACCTTTATCTTTACCACCAAGAATCACTATTTTAGGTCCCATTACTGCTTTGAACGAAGCAATTGCCGCTATCTCATTCGTGCACATTGAATTGTTAACATATCGTACACCTTGTATTGTACCAATGTCTTCAAGACGATGGGGCAACGGTTTAAAGGTAATCAATCCTTTCTCAATTTTGCTCGTATCAATATAAAGGAGCTTTGCTACGGCAATCGACGCCAAAGCATTTATTTTATTGTGCTCACCCTCCAGGCGAAATTTCTCGACCGAAAACAGTTTTTCCTGTGCATATGCGAACATGCCGTTGAACCAAGCTCCAGTGCGCGCGTTGGATCCGAAAAAGACAATTTGCGATTTGATATCATCCAATGCACGTTTAATATTGCTATCATCTTCGTTTAAAACAGCATAATCTGATTTTTCTTGATTGAGAAAAATACGCATTTTTGCAGTTCGATATTCCTCAAAGTTTCGATGCCAATTCAGATGATCCCTTGAGATATTCATAAGTACTGCGATGTAGGGGTGGAATTTCTCAATCCGCATTAACTGGAAGGAAGATATTTCCAAGACGTAGTAATCATAGGGTTCGCTGAAAAGAGACATTGAAAAAGGTCTGCCCGGTGAGATATTCCCACCCAGGAAATTCCTTATATTAGCAGAACTCAAGATATTGCTGATCATTGAAGCCGTCGTACTTTTACCGTTGGTTCCGGTCACGGCAATAATCTTTGCTTTGTTAAGTTGCTGAAAGGTGAATTCGATCTCATCGATTATCGGTATCCCTTTCGTGCGCAGCATTTTGATAACTTCATTCTGTTCGGGAAATCCCGGCGAGGTAACTACTAAATCATAATTGTCTCTGCAATGGTTCCTGATATTGCCTCTTCTTATGAGCTCACGTGCAGTATCGGAAATCATATCTATATGCTCCTCGTACAAATACAGCTCACACCCCTTGTTTACCAGAAATTCAGCGACTGCAAGGTTTGCTCGACCAAGACCAAGAAGGAGTATTTTTCGATTTTCTTTCATCAACGGATCTTCAATGTAGATAAAGCGACCATCATAAAAATTATTGCTAAAATCCAGAATCGAACGACGATCTTAGATTCACGCAGTCCACTTAGTTCAAAATGGTGATGCAGGGGAGCCATCTTAAACAATCTCTTACCGCCGGTGCGTCGGAAATATATTATCTGCAATATCACAGATACGACCTCAATCACAAACACACCACCCACTAAGATCAAGAGTATCTCCTGCTTTATAAGAATTGCTGCAGTACCGACAATTGCACCCAGGCTAAGGGCACCGGTATCACCCATGAAAACCTGAGCTGGATGTGAATTGAACCAAAGAAACCCAAGACTCGCACCAAGGATTGATGCACAGAACACGGTTATTTCGCCACCTTGGGCAAGAAATATTATATTAAGGTATTGGCTAATGCCTACATGACCAGCCGCATAGGCTAAAGCACTATAGGCAAGCGCCGCAATGCTGATCAGACCAATCGCTAATCCATCGAGCCCATCACTGAAGTTGACGCCGTTCGACGAACCCACGACAACAAGCGTAGCAAACAATGGATATAGTATCCCCAAATTGACAATATAGTTTTTGAAGAATATTAAATTGGTTTTTGTCGCATAGCCCTCGGGACCATAGAAATATAGATACAGCCCTAATGCTACACCATAGAGTATTTGAAAGAAAAGCTTTGTTTTTATCGATAACCCTCTTGGCTTATTCTTATGGATTTTTGTATAATCATCAAAGAAACCCAAAACACCAAACCAGACCGTAGCGGTCAGAAGAATTATTATATTGGGATTGGTAAGATCACAAAAAAGCAGCGACGCAACAACTATCGACCCCAAGATTATTAAACCGCCCATTGACGGCGTACCCTCTTTGACCTTGTGGGTTTCAGGAACGACACCTCTTATTTTTTGCCCGATCGATTTTTTCTTAAGAAAAGCAATAAAGCGATCACCAAAAACAAGTACGATGAGTATCGCAACTACCGCTGCATAAGCACTACGAAATGTTATATAACCAAAGAGTCTGAAGGGACCAAAAATGTCTTTTAAAGGATACAGTAACCAGTATAGCATATTACTTTAACAAATTAATGTTAAAATTGAAATAATAAAATTTGACATTGGGCATTTGGATTTTCCCATTTTGATTGCGTGGATTCTCGTTCCTATGGAACGGAACATTTGTACTTTGACATTTGAAATTTGTCATTTTACCTATTCTCATTTCATCACCATTCTTCATTACAGTAAACGTAATAAATCGTGTACAATCTGCTCAAAATGGAGCGATCTGGATGCTTTCACCAAAACTGCTTCTTCGCCATTGAGATTCTTAATTAGATATCTGATGAGTCCCTGTTTATCATTAAAGTGCTTCCCGCCGTAGTTTTTTGATTGCTCTCCAAAGGAAAGCAATAAGTCACATTGATCCCGTGCATAGTCGCCGATCTGTTTGTGCAGGTCAACAGATTGGTTGCCCAGCTCCAGCATATCGCCCAGGACGAATATCCTGCGACGTTGAAGGTAGGCCGTGAAATCAATCGCAGCCCTCATAGAAACCGGGTTTGCATTGTACGTATCATCTATTAAGAGAAACCCATCATGCCAGAGAGGTTCTAACCTACCTTTTGCTGGCTTGATCTGTTCAAGCGCCGCACTTTGGACATCATACGTCACACCGAGTTTTGTGCAGATACATAGAGCTGCCAGACAATTCATGACATTAGCCATACCGAGAAGAGGGGTAAAAAACACGTGCTCATCAAAGACAAAATGTGAACCGAACTCGTTCAACTCTATCTCCGAAAGCATCTCAATACTGAAACCTGTAACGTTGCTGCGATTGATATCACCAACCCCCTCACCGACTATTCCAAAACCGTCCTCGGGCAGCGCTTCAATCAAAGATAATTTCTCCTCCCTTATTCCATGCATTGAACCAAGCCCTTTTAGATGCCCTGGTCCGACAGTCGTAACCACGCCGATATCTGGCTCGGCGATTTCACACAGCCGTTGAATTTCACCGGGATTACTCGTGCCCATTTCGACAACAAGATATTCCTCATCACCGGATAAGTCCAACAAGGTCAGGGGCAGTCCGATCAGAGAATTGTAGTTTTTCTTGGTGAGTAGAATTTGATGCTCGCTGCCCAAAATTGCTCCAATAAGATTTTTTACGGTCGTCTTACCGTTTGTACCTGTAATCGCAATTGTTTTTGGAGCAAATGCACTCCGATATTTCCTTGCCAATTGTCCAAGCGCAAACAGCGTATCAGCAACTAAAATTTGTTTTTCTATGCCTTTACTATACTCAACAACGACTGCAACCGCACCGTTCTGGAGTGCTTCAGACACAAAATAGTGACCGTCAGTATGTTCACCCTTCAAAGCAAAGAACAGTTCACCGGGTTTTGTGGTTCGTGAATCAATGCTTACACCTCTCACAAGTTCCAAACCCGCCATGTTTGCTCGACCATGAACCATTTTGATCACACTATCTATTGTGAATTCCTTGAACATAAATCAATTCCGCGAAGTTTTATATTGTAGACCACGACTCACCTTTTTATCTCCCTTTTAGACATTCCCTGATAACCTCAGCATCATCGAATTTCAATATCCTGTTACCAATGATTTGATAATCTTCATGTCCCTTACCGGCGATAAGAAGTATGTCATCAGCTTGTTTCTTCATAATCGCCTGTTTAATCGCTGTCCGGCGATCTTCAATGACTTCATACTGTTTCGTTGTAACGCCTTTGATAATATCCCCTATGATGGAAGCTGAAGGTTCGCTACGTGGATTATCGGTCGTTATAATCGTGAAATCAGCAAGGTCTGTTGCTACGGTTGCCATTTTTGGCCGTTTATCTTTATCGCGATCACCGCCGCAACCAAAGACAACAAAAAGCCTTCCTTGCGTATAACGCTTTAATGATCTTAAGGCGTTCTCAATGGCCAACGGGGTATGCGCGTAATCAATGAATATATTATCAACTACCCGTTCCATCCTGCCTTTTATTCCAGTGATTTTTGCGATACCTTGAACAATCGCATCTGGTGGAATATCCAAAGCCAAAGCCGCAGTGAAAGCAGCGAGAATATTGTAGGCATTGAATGTACCGATTAATTTGGACGTAACATGGTAGTTATCGTTCTGGTTAGAGATATTAATACTGAGTCCATCAGTTGTATCACTTACTATCTCACCCCAGACATCGCTTTTATTCACCATGCCAAAGGTCAAAGTACGCCTTAACCCCAATCGCTTAATATGATGACTTGTTGCATCATCCATATTAAAAACCGCACAACCGTCAGTTTCGAGGAGTGAGAAAACCCTCATTTTTGATGTGCGGTAGTCGTCGATTGTCTGATGGAAATCGAGATGGTCATGGGAAAGATTTGTGAAAACAGCAACATGGAAACGTAGTTCATCAACCCTTTTCAGAGCCAAGCCATGTGACGAAACCTCCATCACAATGGCCTCAGCACCATCTCTTTTAAACTCACTGATCATCCTGAAAATATCCAGACTCTCCGGTGTAGTCCGAACCGCCTTAGTCCGCGTCTTACCGATATAATAAATAGTCCCGATCAGACCGGTTCTTTTACCACTCGTTTCTAATATCGAATGTATGAGAAAAGAAGTTGTTGTCTTACCGTTGGTCCCGGTAATAGCCACCTTTGTCATATCTGCAAAATCGCCGTAGAATTGGTGGGCAAGCTTACCCAATGACGATCTGGTGTCGGTTACGACAATCTGTGGAATATTAACCGCCACTTTTTTCTCAGTGACAAGTGCTACTGCACCGTTCTTGATCGCTGCTTCAATGAAGTCGTGACCGTCAAATTTTTCTCCTTTCATGACAACAAACAGCGTCCCTGGTTCGACTCGTCTTGAATCAAATTCTAACGCTTCAATCTCAGTATCGGTCATTCGGTATTGCTCACCGGCAATAACTTCGATCAGTTTAATTAACTGCATATCGTTGGGCATCAATGTGATAAATGCTCTGGGCAATGCTTCTGAAAACAGGTGCCACGATCCTACTAGCCCAGAGACCTCGCTTGGGTTCGTCGAGCATGATGGCAATGAGGTAATCAGGAGAATCGGCTGGAAAATATCCAACAAAGGTTGTTATGACCGAAGTGTTTGAATACCTACCATTGACCACCTTTTGTGCCGTGCCTGTTTTACCGGCTACCTCTACTCCACTGACTGCAGCGTCCACGCCGCTTCCATCCTCAACGACTCCACAAAGCATCTTAGTGACCCGGTCTGCGGTCTCTCGGTCAACGACTCGTCGAACACGCAGCGGCTTTGCTAGATAGACAACCTTGTTTCCATCTTTGATTTCCTGAACAATTATCGGTTTGTTGAGAGCACCACCATTAGCGATCGATTGGTATGCAAAGGCAAGCTGCAATAGGTTGACGGTTAACCCCTGGCCGAAGACCAAAGTTGCGAATTCCACATCATTAATCTCTTCAGACACTGGCAATCGTCCCTTTACTTCACCAGGGAATTCTATACCGCTTGTCTGACCCAAACCAAAATCTCGCATCATCAAGAAAAAATCCTGACGGTCGAATTGCTGCGATATTTTCACCATCGCCACATTACTGGAATGTGCTATCGCCTGTTTGAAAGTTACTATCCCATAGTCACGATAGTCATGAATCGTATGTCCTGCTACATTCAGCTTACCACCTTCGGTATCAATCAGATCATCCTCGCTGACCCCCTCTAATAGTGCGTAGGTCATGGTAACTAATTTAAATGTTGAGCCCGGCTCAAATTCATCACACAACGCATGATTTCGTTGATCCCCGTCACAATCAACATTCACCATTGCCAAAAGCTCGCCAGTGCCAGGATCAATGATCAAACCAGCTGCATATTTCGCATCTTCCTTAACCATCGCAATTCTGAGGTTTGCGTGAAGGATCGCCTGGAGTTGATAATCAATAGTCAAGTACACATCTCGACCAGGCCGAGGATTTTTTTCCGGATGATCGTGATAGGGAAAAATATCTCCTGTCGGATCTTTCTGATAGATGGCGAAGCCGGACTTCCCAGTAAGAACGTCATTTAACTGCAGCTCCAAACCCTCAATACCACGATTGTCCGAACCGCATTTACCAATGAGACTGCTAAATACCTCGGGCATACTATACTGGCGGTTCAAATCATGAGTATAGCCAACACTTTCATCGCCGCACGCCAAATACTGGTCTCGTCTCTCGAGCGCCACCTTGGTTTCAACCCAGAAGAAGTCTCCTTTGTCAACCAACTCCCTTATTCGCATCTTGGGTTTGCCAGACAGTATCGATAGATTATCGACCAACAACTCCTTGTTACGCGAATAGCGCGGTGTGCAGAATATCGTAAAACATTGCTGAGACATTGCCAGAGGGCAGCCGTTTCGATCATAAATATTACCCCTAGATCCAATGAGTACAAATTTCTTTTCGTGCTGGTTCTTCGCTTTCTCATCGTAGTACCGATGCCTCACGCACTGAATGTAGAAAAGATAGAAGAAAAACCCAAATGAAACAAAAAAAATAGAAAAATTAAACAACTTGGTTCGTTTCATTTCACAACACCTAATATGTCATCTTTATCAGGAAAGAAAAAACCTTTTTTCTTAGCAGCTTCTTCGATCTTCGCCAGATTTGCTAGATTCATCACTTCGAATTCAAGAACTTCTTGCTGGTTACGCAATCCAACTACGCGGTTCTTCAAATTTTCCTTTCTCACTTCTAGCTTCACCAATTCACTCTCGATATAAACAAGTGAAAAAAGAAAGAAAACAACAGCAAGAAATATCAAGACAACACGCATTTTTCACCAACCCTCAATTTTGCACTACGCGCCCGGTGATTAGCTCTGATTTCATCCTCGCTTGGTCTCAAGATCTTCTTGTTCAACAACAATATCTTGCCACTCCTGTACAGATCCCGGAAAGTGTTTTTGACGATCCTATCCTCGCCTGAGTGATAGGAAATCACAACTATCCGACCGCTAGGTTCGAGGTGGTCTAACGCCACGGTAAGACCTAGTTTAAGATTTTCTAGTTCATCGTTAACCCAAATCCGTAATGCCTGAAACACCTTGTGTAGATTCTTCTTAAGAAATCTTTTAGGGGTTACGCTATCTACTAGCCGACGTAAATCCAAGGTCGTCTTCAATGCTTTTCTCTGTTTGTATATCTCAGAACCAATCCTCCGGCAACTATGTACATCACCGTATTCCCTAAGCACCTTGATTATCTCGTGTTGTTGTGCGTATTCTAGTTTTTGAAGCAAAGATGGACTCTTTGACGACATTGCCATTGACAACTGTCCATCCCGCCCAAAGCTAAAACCCCGCGCCGCAGTTGTGAGCTGAAAATATGATACGCCAAGATCAAACAAAACACCGGTTAAACCTTTAATTTTGAGCTTATTTAGAATTAAACCTAGGTTAATGAAGTTATCCTCGAACAGCAAACATCGATCTCGATAAGGTTCAGTCCTATCCTTAGCGTATTCGAATGCATCCTCATCCCACTCAAGACCTATGAACTTAGCCCGTTCAGTTCTCTTTAACATGGCAAGAAGATGACCGGCGCCACCCACTGTACAATCACAGAAATAGCCTCGGTCTTTTTCCAAGTTCATAAACCTGAGCACTTCAACCAATAAGACAGGTTGATGGAAGTGCATATCCTTTCGTCGCCCTCATGGATTTACATAAAACTTTTCAATGCAGCTCGTTTGGATGGGAATATCTCAAAGGGGTAAAAACCATACAACCTGAGAATGTCATACAAATAGGGTGACACATTTACAAGTTTAATGTCGCCACCTAGTCCCTTGAATTTCTTCTGGTAATCAATCAACTGTCCGACAATTTTGTAATTGATGTGGCTGACCCGTGAAAGATCGAGTATTATATTGAAGTCACCTAACTGTATCATATTCTTGAATTGTTGCTCTATTGTCCCAAATTCTTCTTCGTTTATCTCCCCAGTGGGCGAGAAGAATGAGACCTTTTTATCTTTTACTGCCTCAACGGCCTGTATTCTCATTTTGCCTCCTTCTCAAATCTTCAATGCTTTCTGAATCATCGAGATAATTTCTTTCTATCTCTTTACCGAATTTCTCATATTGTTCAGGCAACCATAGAGTGAAGTAATCTATTTCACCAACGATAATAACATCTTTCGCGATACCTGAATGTTCAAGTAGAAAATTAGGGACCAAGATTCTACCTTGGTTATCAAGATGGTCTTCTTTGATCCCAAAGGTGAAGTGACGCCGGTACCGACGTGACTGCGAGCGGTCCATAGATAGTGTTAGCAATTCACTCTCCTCAACTGATTCCCAAGTCTTCAGTGCGTAGATGGCTATTTCACGGTCATACCCGGGTGTCAATATCAGCTTCCCACTAGACTCCTTATTGAGCACACTACGGAACTGACTTGGGATAGCCAGACGCTTCCGATCGTCAAGTGCATGCTTGTAAAAACCTCTAAACCGTATGTTCCCCATTTTTCCCCATTTCGTACCATTTTACATATTATTTGGTATTTGTCAAGGGGTAGTTATATCTAAATCAAGAAGCAAGTCTTGATATTTCGTGACTTTTTATGTGGTAGTTATATTCTCTCTACACCTTTATGCGTTTTTTTCAATAATTGATAGAGAAAATGGTTTTTGTTAAAAGTAAACGTTAAATTATTGATAGGGCACAAGTCATTTCAATCTTTTCAAACGGGCAGCAAAAACACCATCCGTATAATATGTGCCAGGTAAAACCTTTAAGTAGGTATCACCAACCGATACGAAAGAGCTCGCTGGTTCAACGACGAAGTTGGAGTTGTTCTTGATAAACAATTCAATAACCTCCTCATTTTCCTCGGGCAAGATACTACAGGTGCTATACACCAAAGATCCATCAACTTTCAGAAAGGTAGCAGCATTAGAAATTAGATCATATTGTAGCCTCGCCAGTCTCTTTATCACTTTACTGTTAACTCGCTCCTTAACTTCTGGTCTTTTTGCAATAACGCCTGAATTACTACATGGGGCATCGATAAGAACTTTATCAATTCCTTCAATTGAAAAGTTCCTGCCATCTGCAAGAATCGGTTTTATAATATTAAGGCTGAGGCGACTGGAATTTTCAATAACCATCTTCATCCTTACTTCGCTGATTTCAATAGCAAGTATCATACCCTGGTTTTTCATCATCTCAGCCATGTATGTCGATTTGCTTCCGGGCGCGGCACAAAGATCAACAACCTTATCACCAGACTGAGGAGCCATTAGGTGACAGACTAATCCCTGTGCTTCATCATGGATCGAGATGTAACCATCTTTCATTACCTGGCTATTGATGATACTTCCAAGACGGCTTACCGCCTTGAATTCAGAAAACCAATTGGCTTGCTTGTGATCAATATCTATCTCGTCTAGTTTCTGTTCAGCTTCTTCAACACTGTTTTTCAATAGGTTGATTCTGATGTAGGGAGTTGGTCTGATCTTGAATGATTCTATTATCTTCTCCCCCTCAACTGGATAAGCGTCAGCGATATTTCTGAAAACCCATGCGCGCGGTATCCGTAAGGCCTGGACTTTCTTATTCCTAATAATACCCCTTAGTATCGCATTTATCAAACCCCTTTCCTTAATCGTCCTGCCGAAATTAACAGCTTCATTTACAATCGCGTATATTGGTATTCGATCCAAGAAGAGATACTGGTACACGGCGATCCTCAGTACATTTTTCAGGATGATATCAAGCGATATAAAATCACCATCATAGGTTTCCCCAATAATCTGATCAATATCTTCCCGGTGTCTTAATGTGCCAAAAGCAAGTTCATTAGCCAGGGACCTGTCTTCTTCTTTCAGTTCATCTTTTTCAAATATCTTACCAAGTGCATCTTTGAGATTAATGCCTTCATCCACTTCACATATAGCGTCAATTGCCGCCTGTCGTGCATTCATCCAATCAGCTCTCCTTCTTTTATACGAAAACCATTTTTGAAATCGAGACCAGACATAAGCGACCTGTCCTGAGGGTGCACACGTTTCACAATAACCGAGCCATCAGAAGTCCCAACATACAGATTCTTTTTGTCAACATGTATTGTCCTCGGCTCAAAACTTCCACAACCACGTACGACATTGATAATCTTAAGTTCCTTATCTCGGAATGTGGTTTTTGCTCCAGGTCGGGGTGACAAAGCCCTTACCAGATTTACTGTTTTCTCGGTGCTATCATACCAATTGATAATCATCTCACTCTTCTTGATCTTAGGAGCATAACTCATCTGCTCCTCATTCTGCTGTATCATCTCGTATCTTCCAGTCTCGATAGATTCAATGGCTTTGATCATCAAATCAGCACCAAGTTCCGACAATCGGGTTTTGAGCGAACCGTAATTTTCATCAGGTTTGATCTCGAGTATTTCTTGAAAAATTATTTTTCCGTGGTCGATCTTCTCATCCATAAAGAAAATTGTGATGCCGCTTTTCTTCTCACCAGCCATAATCGCCCTCTGGATAGGTGCAGAACCACGGTATTTCGGCAACAATGAAGGATGGATATTCACACCACCCAGGCTTGGTACCTTAAGCAATTCACCGCTCAATATGCGAGCATATGCCGATAAAACGAAAAGATTAGGCTTAAGTTTAATAAGATCACGAATAAACGTATCACTGTTTGGATCGTCTGGAGTAAAAAGGCTTATGCCTTGATCCTGTACCCACTCTGCACTTTCGGGCAAAGATCTGTGCAACCCTCTGCCTTTTGGCCTTGGCTTTGTCGCCACGACACCGAGCAGCGTAAAGTTATCGTGCAATCTTTTTATAATGGGCAAAGAAAATTGTCCTGAACCAAAAAATATCATTTTCATTTCGTCTCTACGCTAGCGTCCAAATTAGCTAAATAGTCCCTTATCACTTGCTCATCTTCTTTGTTAGCATGGTCGATAAATACAACACCGTTTAAGTGATCGATCTCGTGCTGGATCGCTCTTGCCAATAACCCGCTACTTTCGTATATAATGTCTTCATTATATAGGTTCTTCGCGTGCAGTCGAACCTTCTCATATCTTGTTATTTTCAGGTACAATCCCGGGAAACTCAAACAACCCTCTTCTTCAATAACTGATCCTTCTTGATCGAGGATTTTAGGATTAATAAAAATTTCTGATGTCGGACTGTCTTCACGGGGTGTTGTGTTTAGAACAAAAACCTGCACCTGTGAGCCCACCTGATTCGCGGCAAGACCTAAGCCATCGGATTTTTTCATTGTCTCTATCATATCATCGGATAAATCAATTATTTCCTTTGATATTCTCTTGACTGACAGACATCGTTTTCTCAAAATACTATCAGGATATTTCACTATTTTTAAAACCATGTTTCATCTCGATTGCATAGACAGATCAATGGACACAGGTGGTCCATTATCAGTCGATTGTTATTCCTTGTTAAGAGCCTCTTGTTTTATCCGACTTGCCAGCAATGTGGCTTTTTTCAATTTCAACCTTCACACCATCAGCGATTACAACAATGACAGTGCGCTCCTTTACATTGGCTATCGTGCCGTGGATACCTGAAGAGGTAATAACTTGATCTCCTCGGTTGAGCGCCTGGAGCAGTTTTTGATGTTTCTTCTGCCTTTTTTGCTGAGGCCGAATCAAAAGAAAATAGAACACAACAAAAATGAGAACTAACGGCAACAGACTGAGCAAAGGGTTACCTTGCTGCTGTCCACCTTGTTCACACGATTGCTGAAAAAGCGATAATAGCATTATTTTCTCCTTTCTACCGTAGCTGTTATTATATACATTTTCTTCGCCGAGTCAAGCTACTATTTTACCAGGTTTAGTTCACTAAATAGAGCTATAGCAAATCCAATACTGCTTAAAGTTATTTTATGAAAATCACTTTCTGTACGATGGCATCATCACTTAGAAGGTGGCAGGTCTTGACATTCTACACAGTGTTATCTTAAGAGTTTTTTCTCCAGCGTTCCAATGATTTTCTTAGTGCGTGTATTCGACAACCCATGCTTCTTGAACCGCCATAAACGCTGTGCAACGGTAAACTTTTTCAACCTGAAAAGCTGACCGATCTCGACAAGCCTCAATGGCGTATGGACATTGAGTAAGTACATCAACACCATCATTGCATCCGGCACCACACCACGTAATAACTCGTCGGCAGTAATACCGTACTGCAACGCAACCGCCTTAATAACCTCTTGCTGCTTGATATAACCTCTCGCCATTAAACCATGACCACGGATTTCCTCGCTTAACTTACTCTTCTCGATCAGATCATCAGCCCACTTGCGATCTCCATAAAACTGGTTGTACACCGGTTCCATTGCCGGCAGAATAGCCTGATCCGCTAACAACTCAACTAATCCCCGTCGTCCGCCAATCAAAGAAAGCGATACCTTAGGATCAAACCATTGTATGCTCTTATACCGACGCATAATATACCACAAACTGCTCCACTTATACGCATCAGGATGCTTAACCAATCTCGCCTTCACCGGATTGTAAAATATATATTTGGTCAATTGCTTGTAATACACGTCCTTCTGTACTAAAAAGGCACCATAACGGCGCTGAAATACACTGCCCCGACGCCGACTTATGCGATTAAAATACATCGCATAATCCCGTAATACTTGATTCATAAAAACACCTAAATTAGGCAACTTTGTTTCGACTACAAGATGAAAATGATTGCACATGATGACAAAATTGTGAATTACTACATAGTACTTCTTTATATGTTCTTCTAATACATCCAAGAATGTGCTGTAGGCATCGTCGTGTTTGAATAACCACAACCGTCCATTACCACGAGAAACCACATGATATAATGCACCCGGATACTCGACCCTTAACGGACGTGACATACTTATATCATATACTATATTTGTAGAATGTCAAGACCTGCCACCTTTATCCTTTATAAACACCATAGTTTCCGCCTCCATCACCAATATACAGAATTCTGTCGTCAGTGTAATCAATAGCTATTGTTTTTGTAGCAAAGTCCCAACTCGATGCTAATCCTTCCCAAGGTGGACTGCCGTAATTATAATTACGGGCTAAGTATATAAAACCTGGGAACCCAGCCTTCCCATAGCCAGCATATACTCTCTGGGGATTTCCTGGTGCATAGTTTATTGTTTGACAGGGATGAGCACAAGGATGTTGTCCTGGTGTATATACAGCTTGCCAATCTACACCACTGTTGGTGCTTTTCCATATCCATCCTAATACACCCGTTACTGGAACCATTGCTCCCCTGAGTATCTCCTGCGGATTAGATGGATTTACATCCGCATTCATCATGGTAAAATAACTAAATGTCGTGGTCGTATTCCAGCTATTGCCACAGTCAGTGCTTGTATGAAGTGCTCCTCTTGGGAAACTGTAGATAACAGGAAGATGGGGTGATATGCAGAAGTTCCATGATTTCAGCATCCCTTCTGCCTTTTCATCCCACTCATAAGTTGGGCCCCCTCCTCGGCGGTAAAAACTATGTCTTGTTCCAGCAAAGAGGCAATTTGGGTCGTTTTTATTTGTCTGAAGGCTATACACAAAT
>JAUWGT010000137.1 GCA_030606265.1 Candidatus Stahliibacteriota bacterium
GTTGCCTGTCCGTACTGTCTTCAGATGTTTGAAGAAACTATAAAATCATTGAACACGAGTATTGAAGTTATGGATATCTCAGAAATTCTTGAGCTATCTTTAGAATAGAGGTTACGAAAATGGACTTAGGTCATATTATCGAGAATATCACTAAAGAGAAAGACCTGAAATTACGGACGCGACCATATTTCAACCATTCAGTTGAGATGAAAAGAATATTTTCTCCAAAGGAACGCGCTGAGGCATTGGAGAAGGTTGGTTTAAACGTTTTCTACTTTCCGTCAGAGATGATAACTGGTTGCGATTTTTTATCTGATTCCGGGGTTTCAACGATGACAAATGAACAATGGGCTGCCTTGCACCTCGGTGATGAAGCCTACGGTTCGAATCGCGGTTTTTATCTATTGATGGAGCAAATAAAAGATACGTTCGGTGAAGTATTTTTTAATGATCCTACCATTGGTAGACCAAATGCCTTTATTTTCCACCAGGGCAGATCATGTGAAGATGCATTGTTCTCAGTACTCGGCAAGCAAGGTTCTGGATTTATGATCCCGAGCAATGGTCATTTTGACACGACCGGTGCCAATATCAAGGCGAATGATATTAAGGCATTGAATCTTTTCAGCCCCGAGTTGAAAGATATGAAGTCATCGGCTCGTTTCAAAGGGGATATGGATATCGCCAAGTTGAAAACGCTCCTCAGTGACTCAAGTGATAAAATCCCTGTGGTTTATATGACGATCACCAATAATACTGCTGCAGGTCAGCCAGTATCTCTTGAGAATATTAAAAAGGTTGCTGAACTTTGCGGTCAATACGATACCCCGTTTTTCTTTGATGCCTGTCGTTTTGCCGAGAATGCGTGGTTCATCAAACATTATGAACCAGGGTACGAAAAGAAGTCGATACAGGAAATCGTTCGGGAGATGTTTGCTTATGCAGATGGCTTTACAATCAGTTTCAAAAAAGATGGTTTGGTTAATATGGGTGGGGGGTTGTTCCTAAGAGACAAAGGTGTGTTCATTAATAAATTCCCGACCGTCCCCGACATTTTGTTGAACTACCAGCTCATAAAAGAAGGGCATCCGACCTATGGTGGTCTTTCAGGTCGTGATATTATGGCTTTGACAGTTGGATTAAGAATCATCACGACCGAGGAGTATTTAACTTACCGGATTGAACAAATCCGCGATTTCGGTGAGACCATGGATAAACTCGGTATACCGGTGCTTCTACCCACGGGCGGTCATGCAGTCTACCTCGACGTTAATCGATTTTTTACCGGTACATCGATGAAACCAGATGATTTTGGCGGGATTGCCTTGTGCGCAGTGCTTTTGGCTGCATATGGGCACCGGGCATGTGAACTTGGGCATTTCGCTTTTGGTTCATACGACCAGAGTTCCCAAAAAGAGATCGCGCCTGAAGTCAATTTTGTCCGGTTTGCTATACCCAGGCTCAGGTATGAGAAGCGTGATCTTGACGCGGTTGCTGACGCGGTGCGTACATTGCACAAGTGCCGGGATAAAATACCCGGTGTTGAGGTTACTTCAGGAAGGGAATTATCCCTGCGTCATTTTAAGGCAAGGTTTAGATTTAAGAAATAAGACTATTATGGCAGAAGGTAAACCAGCAAGACCTACGGATTTCATCCGTGAAGTCATAGATAATGAGCTAAGGACTGGCAAACACAAATCGATCCATACGCGTTTTCCACCAGAGCCCAACGGTTATCTGCACATTGGCCATGCTAAATCACTGTGTATCAATTTCGGTATCGCCGAAGATTACAGTGGTGTCTGCAATCTGCGCTTCGATGATTCGAATCCTATCAAGGAGAAGCAGGAATATATTGACGCCATAAAAGAAGATATACGTTGGCTTGGTTTTGATTGGGCAGACCGAGAATACTATGCATCCGATTATTTTGACCAGCTTTACGAGTGGGCTATGCAGCTTATAAAAAAAGGCAAGGCTTATGTTTGTGATTTGAGCGCTGATGAAATCCGGGAAACCAGGGGTACATTGACTGAGCCTGGCAAGGAGAGCCCGTATCAAAACCGCTCAGTTGAGGAAAACCTGGATTTATTCGAGCGCATGAAAGCAGGTGAGTTTTCTGATGGTTCTCGTGTGCTCCGCGCTAAAATCGACATGGCTGCGTCTAATATTAATATGCGCGATCCAGTTATGTATCGTATTTTACATAAATCACACCATCGTCAAGGAGATAAGTGGTGCATCTATCCGACATACGATTTTACGCATGGTCAGTCTGATTCAATCGAAGGCATTACTCATTCACTCTGCTCTTTGGAATTCGAAGATCATCGACCTTTGTATGACTGGTATTTGAACGAGTTAGGTGTTCATCACCCACAGCAAATCGAGTTTGCGCGTCTTAATCTCAGTTATACCGTGTTGAGTAAACGAAAACTGTTGAAATTAGTAGAGGGGGGATATGTCAATGCATGGGATGATCCAAGGATGCCGACTTTGTCAGGTTTACGTCGACGTGGTTATACACCAGAGGCAATTAGAGATTTCTTGGAGCGTGTCGGTGTGGCAAAGACAGATAGTGTTGTTGATATGGCGCTGCTTGAGCATTGTCTGCGCGAAGATATGAATAATCGTTCTCAGCGTGTAATGGCTGTACTGCATCCGCTTCGGGTAGTCATTGACAATTACCCGGAAGATAAAGTAGAAGAATTGGATTGCGTGAACAACCCAGAAGACCCGAGTATGGCAACACGAAAGGTTCCGTTTTCTCGTGTGTTGTATCTTGAACAAGGCGACTTTCGTGAAGAGCCGCATAAAAAATATTTTCGTCTGGCGCCAGGTCGTGAAGTACGGTTGCGTTATGCATATTTTATCAAGTGTGTTGATGTGATTAAAGACGAAAAAGGAAAAGTAGTCGAACTACACTGCACGTATGATCCGAAAACACGTGGCGGTGATGCACCTGATGGCCGTAAAGTAAAGGCAACACTCCACTGGGTTTCAGCTGATCATGCGCTTAAAGCCAAAGTGCGGTTGTATGATCGTCTTTTCACCAAAGCAAATCCTAATGAAGTGGAGGAAGGAAAAGATTTTACATCTAATGTAAATTCAGAGTCCTTAGATGTATTGACTTCCTGTCAAATTGAGCCGAGTCTAAAAGACGCCGTACCAGGAAATAGATACCAATTTGAACGACTCGGTTATTTTTGCGTTGACCCAGATTCTTCTAAAAACTTACTTGTATTCAATCGAACAGTTTCATTACGTGATACATGGGCAAAGATCGAGAAGAGGCTAAAATGAAGAAAGACATTAAAAACCGTCCAAATCACAGAATATACATTCAGGTACTTCGTCGTATGACGTCTGAACAGAGATTGATGAAATGCTTTGAATTGTCTGAGTTATGCCGGGAGCTATTTCTTCATGGTTTGCACAAGAGATTTCCTGATTTGTCGGATGATACTATCAAAAAGATATATTTAGAGCGATTGGATAAATGTCACAACAGGAATTATTGAAAAAAATTGTTGGAGCACTTGAGAAAATTGGGCATCGGACACATTCTCTGGCTGTTTGTTCACGGACAACGTGATATGGGAAGGTCCCGCCTGGGTCTTTCGCCCCATAAAATACCCATCGTAGGTAAACCTGGAACTATGGCTTTTTTCCCTATTTCAGATGCATATGAGGGCTACAGAAAACTTGCATCAAAGAATTTTATTAATGAAGTCTGTGCTCGTGTCATTCTGCGGTCACACGGATACAGACCTGACAAGCACATCCGGAACGTACGATGTCCAGTTCTGATTCAGATATGTGATCATGATAGCTTAGCTCCAATAAGCGCCGAGACCGAAAAAGAATTGAGCAAATATGCAGAGATCAAACACTATCCAATAGGCCACTTTGATATATATACTGGAGAAAATTTCGAAAAAAGTATCAGTGATCAAATTGAATTTTTAAAAAAACACCTTTGATTACGGAAAATATCAAGCTCAACATCCGTGTTTCGCTTGAGACAAATTAGAGCAGGCATAATATTGCTTCCTTCGGTCGCAATGTCGCATATACTGAGAAGGTTATCTGAAATTATTATAGCAGATTTTCAATAAGGAGGAAATTATGTGTAGATTAATGAAATCTGTCATAAATTATTTAATAATATTGATAATGCCTTTATTTATGGGGGCAGAAAAGGGAGCAGAGATGGGTAGGAAAATCGAAGGTTTAAGGCAGAAACCGATGTTGGTTACACATCTTGGTTGTATTAAAGGATGTCTTGAATATTTAAATATTGATGTTTCTGATGCTTGGTTATTTGGAGGGACTGGACATACATTTATCGTTAATATATCTGAGCCTGTTGGTCCTTGTGGACCTACGGGATGGAATACAGAAAAGTTTTTTAAACTCGGCGAAAATATAGGTTATACTATTGAAGGAGTGCGCGGTTTCAAATCAGACTCAGATTTTGCTGAAAAGCAGAAAGAGGCTTGGATCTTGGTTAGGCAGGCTATAGATAAAGGATCGCCTTGCTATGGGTGGGAATTGGAGTATCCTGATTTTTTTGTCATCTATGGCTACAATGATGAAGGCTACTGTTTTTTAGATTCACAATGTGATTCAGGCAAAGGTTCTAAATCATGGGAAGAACTCGGTAAAGGAAACACTGGCAAATTGGAAGTGTACACTGTCAAACATAGCAAGCCTGCAGATCCAGCTAAAGTTGTAAAAGAAGCTTTTAAATTTGCATTAGAGCACGCTGAAGGAAGATATAAACCTACATGGATAGATATGAAATTCGAAACAGGGGTCGCTGGTTTTGAGCATTGGATAAAAACTCTTAGAGATGGGAAAGCAAGTAGGTTTGGTGTCGCATATAATGCTGCTGTGTGGTATGAATGTAGAACATTTGCTGTAGAATTTCTAAAAGAAGCAAAAGAACGCATTGGTGGAGAATCTGTTCCATTATTTGACGAAGCTATAGAACATTACGAGGTAGTTGCACAAAACTTAAAGAAAGTATCAGAGATATTTCCGTTTCCACCAAAGGATGAAATTAAGGGTATAGCTGACATCACACATGCAATAGAATGCCTCCAGAAAGCTCGAGAGGCTGAGAAGCTGGGATTAGAGTCATTGAAGAAAATAGATCAATCACTTTGAAAGGAATAAACCCCATCCGAAATTATTTTGGCAGATTTTCAATAGGAGGGAAATTAAAAATAAAAATACATGTGTCAAGCTTTATACAGAAGTGGAAATATATGAATTCAAAAGATCCTAAATTAACTGCGCTTCAATTCAAGGATAAAAACGTGAAGAACTTGATTGTTGAATGAATTCTTTGAAGAAATTATTAAAGGGTGACAAGCGGATTATTGCGCAGACCATTAGCGCAGTTGAAAATGGCGATGACGCAAAATTGTTGGGAAAAATATTTTCACACACCGGCAGGGCATACCATGTTGGCATTACCGGACCACCTGGAGCAGGTAAATCGACATTAGTTAATGCCGTGGCCAAAAGATTATTGTTGAAAAAGAAGAAAATTGGTATCATTGCGGTCGATCCTACATCACCTTTTTCTGGCGGAGCATTACTTGGCGACCGTATTAGAATGACTGATTTAGCACTTAACAAGAATGTTTTCATAAGAAGCATGGCATCGCGCGGCAGCCTTGGCGGTTTGGCGCGCAAAACAATCGATGCTGCTTTGGTGCTTGATGCTGCTGGAATGGATTATATCCTCATTGAGACTATTGGTGTGGGGCAGGTTGAGTTAGATATAGCTGAAGTCTGTGATACCACGGTCGTTGTTCTGGTACCTGAATCAGGCGATAGTGTCCAGGCAATGAAAGCGGGGTTATTGGAAATTGCTGATATTATCGTTGTCAATAAAGGCGATCGCGATGGAGTTGACCGATTACTTATGGAATTGAAATTCGCATTTGAATTGCGCGAACAGAAGGCAGGTTGGGATTTTCCAATTCTCAAAACAACAGCGACCAGGGATTCCGGTATTGATGCGCTTGTTCTCGAAATACAAAATCATCAGAAATATCTCAATAAGAGCGGCCGTCTTGAAAAGGAGCGGAAGGCGAAACTCATGAG
>JAUWGT010000177.1 GCA_030606265.1 Candidatus Stahliibacteriota bacterium
AAATTTAAAAAATATTATTTTTTGTATTGGGAAAATCGGATTATTCTCACTGACCATATTTTCGTGCAATAATATTGAATCTGCTGATATCGCATTGTATTCAGATAGTGGCGCAGACGAGAATTGTGTTACAGCCACAAAACATATGTTTGAGTGGATGGGTTATTCAGTTATCCTGGTTGAAGCTGCATCCATCAACCAAGATAAACTCGAAAACTTTAGATTGCTGTGTATGCCAGGAGGAGATATGTACCAGTATTCTCAGGATATCTCTCCAGCTGGGAAAAAGAATATAAGGGATTTCATTGCAAATGGTAATGCCTACTTGGGAATATGTGGTGGAGCATATTTTACTGGACACACTGTATACTGGCAGGGTCAACAGCTTCCAATGTCCCCGCTCAGTATTTTCCCGGGAATAACACGCGGACCGATAGATAGTATTGCTCCCTACCCGGATTGTATAATGTGCAGGATAAGTATAATCGATACCACTCACCCGATTACTTGTCATGAAGCAGATTCATCTTGGATAATGTATTGTTATGGTCCGCAACTTGAACCTGATATAGGTTCACAGGTAAATACTCTTGGTGAATATTCCCTGGTGGGAACTCCAGCAATGGTGGCTTTTGAGTATAGTGAGGGTCGGATTTTCTGCATCGGTGCACATCCCGAATTTGAGGAAGACAGCGAGCGGGATGGAGTTGAGGTTGGTGATTCTTATGAAGATAGAGGATCAGACTGGCCCCTCATGAAAAATGCTGTGCGATGGTGTTTAAAAGAAGAGTGAATTTGAAAACCATCGGTATCTGGTCACTAATTCCTGTTTCGTTTTTTGCATTCGCAAGCTGTACGACGGATAGTGATCTTGATCGCGATTATCGTCAGGATATGCGTATTTTTGTGCAGGGGATAAGCACATATGCAAAATCAATCACTCCCGGGTTTTTGGTTATCGCTCAAAATGGGCAAGAACTCATTACCCACAACGGAGAGGCAAACGGCAGTATTGCTCAGGATTATTTGGATGCACTCGACGGCGTTGGTAGAGAGGATCTTTTTTTTGGGTTTACAGCGGATGATATCCCAACACCAGAAGCAGAGCGCAGTTACATGCTCGGGTTTCTTGACCTTGCTGAAAACAATAATGTCGATGTATTAGTCATTGATTATTGTTCAACTCACATTTATATTGATAGTTCATACGAGATGAGTGAGGCAAGGGGGTTTATGGCTTTTGCTGCAGACCACAGGCAACTCGATAATATCCCTTACTACCCAACTGAGCCCTATAATATTAACACAGCTGATGTCACTACACTATCTGATGGTGAGAACTTTCTGTACTTGATAAACACACAGCTTTACGCATCAAAAGCTGACTTCCTGAATAGTCTACAAAGTACAGACTATGATATATTGATCATTGATCTATTTTATAGAGGTAATGAACTACTCGATGCCCAGGACATAGCTTCATTAAAACATAAAGAAAATGGTGGTTTTCGTTTGGTTCTTGCTTATTGTAGTATAGGTGAAGCTGAAGACTATCGTTACTATTGGCGATCAGAGTGGAATTCCAACCCACCGGATTGGCTCGAACAAGAAAATCCAGACTGGTCTGGCAATTTTCTGGTCAAGTATTGGAAACAGGAATGGCAGAACATTATTTATGGAAATGAAAATTCGTATGTGAAAAAGATTCTCGATGCTGGATTTCATGGTGTCTATCTTGATATCATTGATGCATTTGAATATTTTGAGACATAATGGCAGCTATTAGTAAGACTTTCATAGAGAGGTTTGACAAGGCTGCTGCGCTCGCGCGCGATGGCAAGTATGAGGAAGCTCTCAAAGCCTATGAGGATTTACACGCACCTTTTGAAGACCAGAATCAGGCAAGAGTTATGACTGGTGAATTTATGGGTATGATTGAAATCAGAAAAGCATACTCTCTAATGGACCTTAAACGTTATGAGGAGGCGCGAACAATATTTGAATCGAAGCTCGTGGAAGCTGCGCTTGGTCAGTTCAATAAGGCTACGCTGTATGATTATTCTTTTTCTTATGGCAATACACTTGGTTTTCTCGGAGCTATAAGAGAGATGAATGAGGTAATGGCTAAGGCATTGCAAATTGCTTTCCAGGAGTTGGATGATTTGAAATTGTGTGAGGATACATGGTACTGGAGGATGTACTGGGCAAAGGAACACCAACAATGGGTATACCTTGAAGAACAATGCATAAATGCCCATAAGTTCGGGGTTAGGAATAAAAGTATTGTTCTGCAAATCAGAGCGGGTGAGTTTGGTTGTCATGCATACCGCGGTCTTGGTAAGATCGAAAAAGCAACACGTGGTGCCAAGATCATTATTAAGAGATATAAGGATGCTAAAGCAGATGCTAAAATCATAAAAGAGTGGGAGGATTTTCTTCTATCACTGGACAAAGAAAAGGAGGTATCACGTGACTGATGATATCAAAAAAGAGATATGGTCTCATTTCAAAAATATGCAGGTAGTGTTTTTGGCAACATTAGATCATGAACAACCAAGGGTTAGACCGGTTACTATGCTTCATTTCAATGAGAAACTCTGGGTTGGGACTTGCACTAGTGATGCGAAGGTTAAACAGGTGAAGCATAATAAGATAACTGAATTCTGCTTATATATAGACCAAGGTGAACATGAAGTTGGTTATATTCGGGGTCAATGCGATGTAAATATTATTGACGATGAAGAAACTAAAAGACAACTCGCAGATCAGATGCCTTATTTTAAACAATTCTGGCAAGGATATGACGATCCAGAATATACATTACTGCAATTTAACTTGAAGGAAATAGAATATATAAAACCAGGAACATTTAAGGTCGAAAAAATCTCCGTGTAGGATGAACTAGTTAGATCTCCTTATTGTCTAAAGAATAGAGAAATGAGCCGAATAAGGAAGTTTTCACTTGGAAGTAATATTCTTCATGATGTTTCTGTTGTCGGTCATACTGAGTATGTGGGGTATGTGTAGCGAGGATGCGGAAGTGAATGAATCGGATGATGCACATGATGTTGTTTTTGAACAAGCAACCTTTGCGGGCGGTTGTTTCTGGTGTATGGAACAGCCTTTTGAAGAACTCAAGGGGGTAGAAGAGGTTATTTCCGGCTATACGGGTGGACATAAGGAAAACCCTTCCTATGAAGAGGTTTGCAAAGGGACGACTGGTCATCTTGAAGCTGTTCAGGTAAGGTATGACCCCAAGAAGATAAGTTATGATGAATTGTTGAATGTTTTTTGGCAGACAATTGACCCGACTGATTCGGGTGGTCAGTTCACTGACCGGGGTTCCCAGTACCAAACTGCGATTTTCTATCACAACAGCAAACAGAGAAAACTTGCGGAAGAATCCAAAAAGGCCCTGAATGAAGCGCGTCTTTTTGAAAAACCCGTTGTCATGAACATACGACAGGCTGCAATATTCTACAAAGCAGAAGATTATCATCAAAATTATTACAAAACGTGTCCGGTTCCTTATAATGCCTACAAAACGGGGTCTGGGCGGGTACAGTTCTTGAAAAAAATATGGAAGACTGAAAAGGCAAAGGATTTCTTGTTTCGTAAGAACGGACCTCCAGACGATGAATTGAAGGCAAGACTATCGCCTCTTCAATATAAGGTGACTCAGCAGTGCGGCACTGAGCCGCCATTTGCCAATGAATACTGGGATAATAAAAAAGATGGCATCTATGTGGATATTGTATCTGGGGAGCCACTGTTCAGTTCCAAGGATAAGTTTGATTCAGGGACTGGGTGG
>JAUWGT010000123.1 GCA_030606265.1 Candidatus Stahliibacteriota bacterium
CATATTCCCTCCTTCGGCGTGAACCAGAATCCTCGTTCCGAAGGAACGGGAAACCCACGACCTTCGTTCTGACCCTTTCCTATATTATTGTAAATACATATCTATTTCAGTCGGGGCAGTGGGATTTGTCCCGATTTCCCATTATATATTTTAATTTCAAGGAATCGGGATCCCGTTTCCTTTGTAAAAAGCATAATGATAGAAACGGGAAACCCACGACCTTCGTTCTAACCCTTTCCTATATTATTGTAAATACATATCTATTTCAGTCGGGGCAGTGGGATTTGAACCCACGACCTCATGGTCCCAAACCATGCGCGCTAAGCCGCTGCGCCACGCCCCGAGTTTTGAATTATACGCGAAATATCGATACATGTCAACCCCATTAGAGGATACCAACGTTAAGTTTTGCTCAATCCTATCAGCAGGCCTAAAAGATTATTTCAGTATCGGGTATTATGAGTAGTTTCATAGAGTATGCTCTAACGGGGTCAACCCTACACCTAATCGACCGTTTTCTGCACGTGATATTTCGTAAGTCATCCGTGTTGTTCTAACATAAGCATTTACTGATAGCACCAGCATGATCTAAAACAAGGTGCGGGGTTTCTTGACACCTTGTATTTATTGTATATAATCTCCAATGCGCATACTCATTCTCAGCGGTAAGGATGGACTAAAGCGACAGATTGGCAATATTCTGAACCTGGAAAAGGCAGTGCAGAAATACATTAAAAACAAACGAATACATCAGGTGATTTTCCTGTATTATGATAGAAAAAACCGGTTTAAGGTAAAACAAACAAAAAAAGATGCACGATCAATCAGAAAATTTATCCAACAAGTAGAGACAAAATGGGGTGATATCGACTGCTTGTTGATTCTGGGTGGTGATAAGGTAGTGCCCTTTTTTCGACTTAAAAACCCATGTGATGACAACGATAAGAAAGTGTTGTCTGATAATCCATATGCTTCAAGGGATAATGATTTTCTTATCCCAGAACGTATTTGTGCACGGATCCCGGATAATAATGATGCCGGCTTTATTATCGGACAATTGGAGAAATACAGCAAGGTTACACTGAAGTCATTTGGTATAAGTACGAAAGTCTGGAAAAAGGCATCAGAGAATGTATACCAGCAAATCGGTAAGGCCAGAGATATGAAGGTTTCACCGCCTGTAAAAAGCAAGACATTCAAAGCTCGATGGCTCCAAAATAAGGACTTTTTGTACTTCAACCTACACGGCAGTAAACTCTCAGCGAATTGGTACGGTCAAGAAGGTGGCAAATACCCGGTTGCCATCGGCCTAGAAAATATTAAAAAATCATCAGGTGTGGTTGGGTGTGAAGCTTGTTATGGCGCATACATTTTGGGTAAATCCTCTGAAGATACTATAGCCCTCAAGCTTCTTAGTGAAAAAAGAATTTACGGATTTTGTGGTTCAACCACACTTGCCTATGGACCAGTTGCCCCACCATCGAGTGAGGCTGATCTTATGGTAAAATACTTTTTTGAATATGTGAATCAGGATCTCACATTGGGTGAGAGCTTTAAGAATGCAAAGCTTGATTTTGCGCGGAAAGTGTTGAGACGTCAAGGGTTTTTAGATGATGATGACCAGAAGACTCTACTCCAGTTCGTCTTATATGGTGATCCCACGTTTCGACTGGAGCACAAAATTCCTAAGAAAAAAGCAAAGAAGCAAAAATGATTAATAAGAAAACAGTCAATAGAATAAAAAGGATGGTTTTTAAAAAATTCCCAGAGTTTAAAGGGATTGACCCGAAAATATTGGAAAGGAAAGTCAAGCCGCAGAGTGCAATCTACAGAAAACTGTCACTTGGTACACCGAAGATATTGAGAAAAGTCTTTCGTTTGAAGTTCGAAAGGAAAGTGACAACTGTTGATGAGATAGAGATTGATCGGATTTTGACCGTGACCATCAATGAAGCGGGCGAAATAATAAAGATAACTGAGTCACGATGATAAAAGGAACTGACGATACAAGGTATGCATATGTAAATGGTATTATAAGCGCACGCGAGGCTCGGTTACTGACGAAAAGCCATTTTGACAGACTCATCGCCAGTACGTTAAGCAATTTTGCGACAATAATATCAGATTCACCTTATATTGGGCATGAAGATATTACCGCAGGTTTTGATTTGGAGGAAGATAGGGTTGGGGATTTTTTCAGAAAATACTGTCAGCACACCAAGATCCAACAGTATATTGACTGGCCTCAGCAGATTCATAATATGAAGGTGAAATTGAAAGAGGGTAGTGATTCTTTACTTTATGCACAGCCCGGCGCGGAAATTGAAGACTGGCCTGAAACTATTGAGGAAATTGAAAGATTTGCTGTGAGCAAAGACCCCTTTATACTTTCGACAAATCTCGACAAAATCTTGTGCAAATATCTATACAATACTGCCCAGACACTACCGTTTTTCGAAGGCTATTTTCGAATTTCTTTCGATCTTGAGAATATCCGTAGTTTTTTTAGAGCACGGCACTTTGAAAACACGCACGAAATATTTAATCAGGTATTTATAGAATACGGTAGTATTGGTCGAAAGAAATTTGTCGATAATTTAAAAAGTGAATATGATGTACTCGGTAAGAATTTCTTTACCACACCTTATGCAGCATTATTAGATAAAGGGGGAGCATATATCAAACAGAGGAATTCTTTTCTAAGATTGGAAAGGATATGTGAGGAGATTAGGTTGCAATTCTTGCTCGCCGCACGGAGGATGACTTTTGGTGTCGAACCATTATTTGCGTATTACCAGTTTAAGCTCGCAGAAATAAAGAAACTACGGCAAGTCTATTGGGGTAAATTGAATGAAGTCGAGATCGATGATTTGAAGGAGAGTATCGCTGGTGTCTGGTAAAGCAATGGCCATAGTTGGGCAAAGAGAAACAATAATGCCGTTTCTGGCAACTGGGGCGCATGTTGTCTATATTGAAGAAGGTGAGGGCGCCCAGGTTATTGAAGATCTTGTTGCTCAAGGCTTTAAGATCATATTTTTTACTGAAGAGTTTATCGATGAATTAGATGCTATTTTGATGAAATACCGTAATCAAACTGTCCCTTGTTTGATCCCCATCCCAACTGGAAGGGGTAAGACAAAACTTGCTATTGAAAGGATAAGAGGTGTGATTAAAAAAGCTGTTGGAGCTGATGTTTTCTTGGAGGACAAATAATGAGGAAAGGTGAAATTACTAAAGTGTCAGGGCCGCTTGTTGTTGCGAAGGGCATGAAAGGCAGTAAGATGTATGATGTGGTTCGCGTGAGTGAAGAGCGTTTGGTCGGTGAAATAATCGGACTTTCTGCTGACACCGCCTCAATTCAGGTATATGAAGAAACATCTGGTATTGGTCCAGGTGAGCCGGTTTACATAACTGATGAGCCCCTTATTGTTGAGCTCGGTCCTGGACTTATTGAATCAATTTTCGATGGTATTCAGCGGCCTTTAGATATTATCAGAGATCAAACTGGTGATAGAATTGCTCGTGGTGTTGAGATTCCTGCATTGGAGCGCGATATAAAATGGGCGTTTAAGCCACTCGTTAAGAAAGATGATAAAGTCTGCGGTGGTGATATTATAGGTGAGGTAAAAGAGACCGCACTTGTTTTGCACAAGATTATGATTCCGCACAATGTTGCGGGAAAGATAAAGAGTATTAAACAAGGTGAATATTTAATAACTGATACGGTATGTGAGCTTGAGACCAAAGACGGGATTGTTCAACTTACATTGATGCAGCGTTGGCCAGTACGTTTACCGCGTCCCTATAAGAAACGGCTTGCTCCATCCCTCATACTTTCAACTGGGCAGCGGGTGATCGATATGTTTTTTCCCATTGCCAAGGGTGGTACGGCTTGCTGCCCTGGTCCTTTTGGAACTGGTAAGACGGTCATTCAGCATCAGTTAGCTAAATGGGCAGATGCTGAGATAATCGTTTACATCGGCTGTGGTGAACGCGGCAATGAAATGACTGACGTGCTTATGGAATTTCCTGCGCTCAAAGATCCCAGGTCTGGTGAGTCACTGATGAAACGAACCGTACTGATCGCCAATACGTCGAATATGCCGGTCGCGGCGCGAGAAGCATCAGTTTATACAGGTATTACGATAGCTGAGTATTATCGGGATATGGGGTATTCAGTAGCGGTTATGGCTGATTCGACATCGCGTTGGGCTGAGGCGATGAGAGAGATATCCGGTAGATTAGAAGAGATGCCAGGAGAAGAGGGGTACCCTGCTTATCTTAGTGCTAAAGTGAGTTCCTTTTATGAAAGAGCAGGTAGGATTGATGTGGTCGGTAAGCCAAGCCGAGAAGGTGCCTTGAGTGTGATCGGTGCAGTATCCCCACCAGGTGGAGATTTGTCTGATCCGGTTGTTCAGGCGACACTGCGTGTTGTGAAGGTTTTCTGGAGTCTTGAGGATAGATTGGCATATCAACGTCATTTTCCAGCGATTTCATGGCTGAATTCCTATTCTCTTTATATTGATGACGTCAGTGAAGAATTAAACACAGTTATTGCAAAGGATTTTACAGATTTATCAAAAGAAGCAATGCGTCTTTTAGAACAGGAAGCTGAACTCCAGGAGATCGTAAGGCTTATCGGAGTTGATGCTTTATCTCCAGAAGACCGGTTGATCCTTGAAGGCGCAAGGTCTATTCGCGAAGATTTCTTACATCAGAATGCCTTCCACGAAGTTGATACTTATGCTTCTCTTAATAAACAATACAAAATGCTTGCTGCATGTTTGTATAACTACAACAAAGCAAAGGAAGCATTATCGCGAGGTGTTGCATTTGATGACATTGTTAAAATGAAAGTTCGAGAGAAAATATCGCGCATGAGGTACTTATCAGAATCAGAGCTTTCAAGTATCGATAAGTTGCAGGATGAGATAACCAAAGAATTTCAGAAACTCCTAAACATTGGTAGCGACGTTGTCGATGATACTCCAGTTAAGGAAAAAGAAAAGGAAAGCACAACTGGAAAGGAAGAATCGGGTAAGGAGGCTGAGAAAAAGCCAGTGAAGAAAACTCGCAGATCCAGGAGGAAGAAATGATCAAGGAATACAGCAGCATTATTCAAGTATCGGGTCCACTATTGCTTGTTGAAGGCGTTGAAGGTGCAAAGTATGAAGAATTGGTTGAGATCTACACAGGAACCGGTGAGAAGAAACGCGGCAGGGTTTTAGAGGTAGACAGAGACAAAGCCTTGATCCAAATTTTTGAAGGGTCAGCAGGTATTGATGTGCGGGATTGTCATGTTAGATTTGTCGGTCGGACACTACATATTGGTGTATCATCTGATATGCTGGGCAGGGTTTTTGACGGTCTGGGTAGACCGAAAGATGATGGTCCTGAGATTATTCCTGAGGTGATGCTTGACGTAAATGGTGCGCCGATCAATCCGACAGCCCGAAATTATCCAAATGAATTTATTCAGACCGGTATTTCTTCAATCGATGGCATCAATACCCTGGTAAGAGGTCAAAAACTGCCGATCTTTTCAGGTTCTGGCTTGCCCCACAACCGAGTTGCCGCTCAGATTGTGCGGCAGTCAAAAGTGCTTGGTGGTGCGGAGGAATTCGCGATTGTCTTTGGTGCAATGGGTATCACTTTTGAAGAGGCGAATTTCTTCATTCAAGATTTCACTAAATCAGGGGCATTGGAAAGAGTCGTGCTTTTCTTAAATCTAGCTGATGATCCGGCAATTGAACGTGTTTCCACCCCTCGTGTTGCCTTTACAGTTGCTGAGTATCTTGCTTTTGAAAAAGGTCTGCATATCTTGGTTGTTCTATCTGATATGACTAATTATGCTGAAGCCCTACGGGAAATATCTGCTGCGCGTAAGGAAATTCCAGGACGACGTGGTTATCCTGGGTATCTGTATACTGACTTAGCAAGTGTCTATGAACGTTCAGGTAGAATAAAAGGCAAAAAAGGTTCGATTACATTAATACCTATTCTTACAATGCCAGAAGACGATAAAACCCACCCGATACCGGATTTGACCGGTTACATAACTGAGGGGCAGGTAATTCTCTCAAGGTCACTTTATCGAAAAAAGATTACACCGCCGATCGACGTGCAGCAATCATTATCGCGTCTGAAAGATAAGGGTATTGGCAAAGGTAAAACGCGTGAAGATCATGCTGATTTATTCAATCAGTTGATCGCTTGTTATGCACGAGGTAAAGAAGCTGCTGAACTATCTGTGATATTGGGTGAAGCAGCTCTATCTGATCTAGACAGAATCTTTCTCAAATTCTCAAACCAGTTTGAAGAACGTTATATCTCTCAAAGCGAAGACGAGGATAGAACGATCGAGCAAACTCTGGATCTCGGTTGGGAACTACTCCGTATGGTACCGCGGGTTGAAATGAAGAGAATAAGGGATGAATACTTACAGAGATATTATGATGAAGCAGAATGACGAATTCAGAGCTTCAATCCCTAAAGGTGACGCAGTGAAATACGATGCTATAAATTCTAAGCACGAAATCCTAAATTCTAAACAATCCCGAAATTACAATGACCAAAATTCAAGAGTTCAGTTTAGATATTTGTGTTTTGAAATTGAAAATTATTTAGGATTTAGATATTAGGATTTAGATATTATGAAAATGGATATTCCACCGACC
>JAUWGT010000185.1 GCA_030606265.1 Candidatus Stahliibacteriota bacterium
ATCATGATGAACAGAATGCCGAGTCGCGATACAGGTTTTAATATACCTTTGTGCTCTTTCGAAAAATAGAAATAGACGAGTGTACAAATGACACCGATGAGGATAATAACAGCCCATACTCCTTCAATTGGGTTTACAAAACTCTGCGGAGTGATGATTGTACCTTGAAGCTGCCTGAGTACAAAGGCTTGGAAGTGGGCTGGGATTGATATTCCCGCACCCCATCCAATCATGAAACCAATTGGGATGCGCACGAGCCAGCCAATCTTTGGGATGAAGCGTGCGAAGTACATTAACCCCAGAAGTAACGGAACTAGATAGACTAAGTTTCCAGCGCCAAGTGGTTCAAAGAGGTTAGGCATTAGTGCATTCTGCCAGTAGAACACGATGTAATAACCATTTGCCACGCCCACGAAAAGATGCTCGGCGAATTTGTAGAACGGATTGTCCTTGTACAGAAATGAAAATATCATTAAGGTAAGAAGCGCACCTATCCAGATCCAGGGGTCATGACTCATGATCGTTTTTGATCCTTTCGCGTAAAGAAAAACCCAATATTACCGAGGATAATAATAATAATAATCAGTAAGTGGACAATTGACTGGGAATTCATGCCGGTTTCTGCTCTGCCCAGTTTTTCCGCATAGCCTTTTTCAACAATCAGGTGTTCGTATTCAGCTGCGCCTTTCATTCCAGACATCATGCCTGAGAATTGCCCGGTCTGTAAGAACGGATAGTATTTTGGCGCCATGACTGCGGTGAGGCCAGCGCCGATTTTGACGCCATAGCGCGACTGCGGATAGAGTACCCAGTACTCAGGATAAGCAGATGCCGAGAGGACGATTGCTATTGCAACATCTTTGTAGTTCCTCGTTTTCTGCATTAGCGGCAAGGAATCTACTGGATGACCAAAGTAATCCCGAGGGAAGACACCAGCAATACTTTCTCCCATGTCAAGAACTGCAGCGGTAAAGCCTGATTTCCATCCGAGGTAGACATAATCTTTACCGTAGAAGAGTGAATCCTCATGGTTTGAAGCCTTGTGGTTCAACTCGTCAACGACTGTCGTGAGAGCTTCAACTGCAAGCCCTGGTGCCTGGATATCAAATGATAATCCAACGACAGGTATGTTTCGCGCAAAGCAGTGTTTAAGGAGAGCAATTGCCATGGGGTGACATTCAGGCATTGTTTGGGGTGTGTAATCAAATGAAATCATGACGGCTTTATCACGGGGCGGGATCGATTCAACAAAGTCAAATAGTTGCTGTGTCTGCGGCATTATGTTCTGCCGCAACTTAAAGGGTACAAAGAATGGGAGTATAATGAAGATGGTGAGGCAGAGATAGATTATTCTCCGATCGATTTTGGAGATTGCCTCATACCACTTCATTTCTTGCCTCCAAGCCAGGAGCGTTCAATACCTAAAATGATCTTCAAAGCTGTTGCAATAGAGCCGAATGCCACGCCGAACATGATACCGCGTTGTGATGCCATATTAGGAACCTTCATGATCCATTCTGCAAAAGCTGGTAGGCGCGGGGAAATGTATTGACCAAAGGGCATGAATCCGATCATCACGATAAACGCAGCAGCTAAGAGCAAAGTTGCTTCCAGACTTCGTGCCCTGAATGATCGGTATGCGGCAGATGCCATGTAATATGCAAGGAGTGCGAACATCGTTGATCCAAGCGGCGCAAGCACGTTCAAATAGATCGTCTGATACAATGAATCAGGATCAATACCTCCGGCAAAACCAATTATTGACATTGCTACCATGCCGGAAAGTGTGACAATACTGTATGGCCAATCTGTTTTCTTCCGCCGTATCTTTGTACTGTGGTGCCGGATAAGATTACCAATGGCAAGTACGAGAGCGAATGCGGCAAGTACGATATACCACTTATTGACCGTACTCCCAAACTCTCTTGAAATCGGATGGGGTATCATGAACTGCGCGAGCATCAGTATGCCGATGCCAAAACAGATAACTAAAGGTATTCGGCGTTTCATTGAACTTCTAAAAGATAAAGTAGATTGATATTAAAGAAAGATAAGAGCATGAAAAGAATGAGTATCACAAATACGATGAGTTTCCCATAATCCTGTGCTTTAAGCGAACCCATAAGCAGCGGTTCGCGGGACAGATAAGCCGAGGCAGCATAAAGCTCTTCGCCAATGAGTGTGTAATCACATGCTGCAACAAAAAATGGGAGCTGAAGCACTGAGTCAGATCCGGCAATTTGAATAGCGCCGGTTTGCGCACCAGTTTCCGCCATGATGAGCGATTCTGCCCAGAATCTGCCAATGAAGAAATTTGTCGCAGGTTGCTCCCGTAACATTATTCCGTTAACCGCTGCTGCAAAACCGAATTGAGCTTCGGTTAGATAGCGTACATAGTCCTCTTTAAATCTATCCGGTCTTCCCTCTTCGATAAATGCTTCTCTGACTACTTCTTTAGAAACCGTGTATACGACTGACCAGCGGTTAGCTACGATAATTGGTGTGTCATAACGGGCGATTTTCTTGGCGACTTCACCAAGGATGTTCATCGATGCAATTGTTGCAGTCCAGTCAATATCGCCTAAGCCCGGGATATAGAGGATTGGTTTTCCCATTTCAGTTGCTCGGCCAACGGCTTCCTCAACTGCGTCGAGCCCGGGTATTTTTCTTACAAACAGCTTTTTCCCTATGCGTGCCCTTTGAACAAAAAGTGCCAGAAACATTGTGAAGACAAGGATGCACACGAGGATATTGGTACGTCCAGTATTGAAGAACTGGGGTGATGATTGTACAATATCGCTTGGCATTGAGTAAGATGTGGCATCATCCTTCACTGCAGCTACGGTGTAGATGTACTGCTTTTCATTATCTGTGTTGTCATCCTCAAAAGAATTATTCCCACGGATAATAGACCCAATTTTTTCACTAATTGTGTCAGGAAGGGTACTTCGTAATATTACATATTTCTCGATCGTCTCATCATCCTTGGAGAGTTCCCATTCAATCAGGATCGCTGAGCCGGCGTCATTTGGTTTATCAATTGCTTGTACTTGGGTGGGTGGAGCGATTGAGAAGATGAGAAGCAGTAATGCCACTTGCTATTTTACGGAAAATGGGAAGGGTGTCAACCCCGTTAGAGAATACCAGCGTTAAGTTTCGCTCAATCCGATCAGCAGGAACAAGGGATTTTTACAGTATCGAGTATTGTGAGTGCTTTATAAAGTATTCTCTAACGGGGTCAACCCTTACAGGAATGGTAAGTGGTTATTGGGTTAGGGGACAAGAGAGTAGAGAGTAAGGAGTAGGGCGTAGGGGGACAAGAGAGTACAGAGTATGGAGTAGGGCGTAGAGCGTAATGCGAAAAAGCACGAAATAGACAGGCTGATGCTGGAGTCATGTTTGCATTCGCGAACTGAAGACAATAGATGGCACTGCGTGCGGGACTGGTTGCTCTCTCGACAGAGCTCAAGACAGGTTCGCAACGGTTATGGTTCACTGGCGTGAACGGTTATCGCGACTGGAAAATCGCTCCCACCTCTCTTATTCCCTCGCCCCTCTGGGGAGAGGGTAAGGGTGAGGGGTTATATCGCTCCCTACTCTCTT
>JAUWGT010000078.1 GCA_030606265.1 Candidatus Stahliibacteriota bacterium
AAGTAGGTAGAACTGGTCGGATAACCCCAGTCGCTCTCTTGGAGCCTGTTTTTTTGTCGGGTTCAACGATTTCCCGCGCCAATTTACATAATTAAGATGAAATTAAGAAAAAGGACATAAGGATAAACGATCTCGTGGTGATTGAAAAAGGGGGAGAGGTTATTCCCAAAGTTGTGTCTGTTGTAAGGGATCAGCGTAACCGAAGAGAAGGGGCTTTTAAGTTCCCTGAATGTTGTCCTGTCTGCAGAGAAAAAATAGTCAGGTTAACCCAGGAAGCAAACTGGCGTTGTGTTAATACATCGTGTCCAGCGCAGCTTAAAGGCGCTATCTTACATTTTGCTTCCCGGCCAGCAATGGATATCGAAGGATTCGGTGATATCTTGGTGGACCAACTTGTTGACACGGGTTTGGTTAAGAGGTTCGACGATATATATCGCCTTAAAAAGCAGGTTTTGGCAAAGCTCGAAAGGATGGCTGAGAAGTCCGCACAGAATCTGGTGCGTTCAATTGAACAAAGTAAGGACCGGGATTTCACAAGAGTATTATATGGTCTGGGTATACCTAATATCGGAGTGAACTGCGCCAATATCTTAGTCAATGTGTTTGGCTCTATAGAATCTATGATTAATGCTGAGGTTGAAGAATACGAAAAAATCAATGGTATTGGGAATGTTATTGCAGAAAGCATAAGAAGTTACTTTAAGAGTAGAGATAACCTTGAAATGATAAACGAACTGAAGAAAATAGGTCTGCATTTTACTTCGGGTCGTAAACACGATAGGATCAACTCACTCCGTGGTAAGACATTTGTCTTCACTGGTGAGCTTAGTTCAGTAAACCGAAGTGAGGTTCAAGCAGTTGTGCGTAAGTATGGCGGTCATCCAGGGACAACGATCTCAAAAAAAACCGACTACCTTGTTTACGGGTCAAAAACAGGTTCTAAATATAAACGGGCAAAGAAACTTGGTATCAAGGTTTTATCTGAGCAGGAGTTCTTTGATTTAATAAAAAAAGGGAGGTTACTGTGAAGCAATCAAGTTATGAAAATTATATTGAGAAAATAGTCCGAGAAGAACTGGACAAAATGTATGAGGGTAATAAAGATTTGTGCAGGTGTGATCTCTGCTATCGTGACATTATGACTCTGACCTTGAATAACTTACCACCGATGTATGTATCAAGCAATGTGGGACACATTATGACCATGTACAATCTCACCAAAGACCAGCTTCATGCGAGTGTCGTGGTCGAACTACTTAAAGCCATCGAACAGGTCAAAACTAGTCCAAATCATTAGCGCGATGATTTTTTTCAGGATTCTCGGTGATTGTGGCTGACAATTACCATTTGAAGGAATAACTAATAGAGACCTTATCGATGTCGGTTTCAATATCAAAACCGTACATCTTTGCGCCTACATAGGCATCAGCGACCGAGTATCCAAAGATAAAAAGACCCCACCAGAGCATGGAATTCCGCTTCCCATACTCCTCTTCTTTGTGGTATTTGTAAGCATAGTAGCCGATCGCCAACTCACTTGCACTGATAACAATACCCGGTATATACCTTTCTGTATAGTACTGTCCACCACCCGGAAAGACACAGAGGAGCATTGCCAATCTGGCATTCTTTTTTTCAAGACCATTAGCCAGGGCAATACTCGAAATCACCAAGAGTATGCCCAATCTTAAGCTTCTAAAGGATCCGTGCTTCATCTCATTTGGAGAATTTGTATTCAAAACGTTGGACTGAATCGATCACCACAATACAACGCAAAGTCTTGTATACAATTCGCTGTTCATCCAGGAAACGCAGGATATCGGCAGCTCGATCCAGAGCTCGCGGTGCTGATATGTACAATTCGAGGTTCTTATACTCCATACTGAATTTACGAAGAATATCGACTTCACCATAAGGTGTAAGTTTGTTATTTTTGAAGAATCGCTCTGAGGGAAAGCGGTTGCGATCGCCGATCAAGCCTTTTTCGCCCTTAAGGACATTTTCCCACATCGCGATCTCTTTTTCAAGTTTATCTATATCTCTTTTCATTGGCGCATATTGAGTCTTATAGACGCCAAACAGTCCAATTAATAGAATTAAACTCACGATCCATCCAATATATTTCATAATTTCTCTATTGCTTTAACAATACCCTCCTTTTTCTTCAAAAAATCTTCGAAGCGTTTTTGCTCGCGCTGTTTTACTAAAGGAGCAGCCTTGCGGATGTAATTCTGGTTATTCAAACGGTATTTAATTTCGTCGATTTTCTTCGAGAGCGCGGTGATCTCTGTTGAAAGACGTTTCCTTTCCTGTTCTATATCAATATTAGCCAATATGATATAACAATCGACAGCTGGTATGATAATACTTGCCACTGGTTGATCCGGTTTCTTGGCATAGTCTATGTCTTTAAGTCCGGCAAGTCCCTGCAAAACCATGTGGTTTTTTCCAAGGAAATTGCTGAAATCCTCGCTTGTGTTTATTATTGCCGAGAGTTTCTCTTTTGGATCCAGGTTGAAAAGACCACGGATATTCCGGATCTCCTCGATTAGACGCTTCAACGTACGGACATTCGCAATATCGATTTTCACTGCCTTTATCTTTGGCCAATCCTCAAGGAGGATGCTCTTCTTAGAGAAATTGAGTTTGTGATATATCTCTTCGGTAATAAATGGTATATAGGGGTGGAGCATTATTATAATTTGCTTTAACAGATATTTCGCGGTATCTTTTGATGGACATATCTTAATTATCTCAAGATACCAATCGCAGAATGTGTGCCACATAAAGTCGTAGAGCTCACGAGCTATGGCGTTCAGTTCGAAGTTTGCGAAATGCTTATTGATATTCTCGATAAGTGAATTAAACTCGGAGATGATCCAAGCATCATATATAGTAGGTTGTGATGGTGGTGTTTCATTATCGTCCTTGTGATTCATCCATATCAACCGGGCTGCATTCCATAATTTATTACAGAATTTCCGACCTACATCGATTGATTTTTCAGAATACAAAACATCCTGTTCCTTTGGTGTAATAAGCTGTAAACCGTATCGTAATGCGTCAGCACCATATTCAGCGATCAAGTCCATTGGATCTGGAGAATTGCCAAGACTTTTTGACATCTTCTTGCCCTTTTCATCCCGTACCAAGGGGTGGAATACTACGTTTGAAAACGGAACTTGCCCGGTGAACTCCAAACCGGCCATAATCATGCGGGCAACCCAAAGATAGATGATCTCCCAGCCTGTTACCAATGTTTGGGTTGGGTAGAAACGTTTTAAATCTTTTGTTTTGTTTGGCCAGCCGAGTGTTGCAAAGGGCCAGATCCAGGAGCTGAACCAGGTATCAAGAACATCTTTGTCCTGATACATGGCATCAGACCCACAATCCGGACACTTTTTCGGTCTTTTTGTTGAAACCAACATACCTTTCAGGGGCTTTATTTCTCCGTTCTTCCTGGATTTATTTGTTTCTGCGTTTTTTGGGTCACAGCATTTTGAACAATAGTAAACGGGTATCCTATGTCCCCACCATAGTTGTCTAGAAATACACCAGTCTCGGATATTCTCCATCCAGTGATTGTAGAGGTTTATCCACCTCTTTGGATATATCTTCACAGTTTCATTCTTTACTACTTCTATGGCGGGTTTAGCCAATGCTTTCATGCGAACGAACCATTGTTTACTTATCCGTGGTTCAATAGCCGTGTGACAGCGTTCGCATTTGGCCAATGGCAGTCTGTAATCCTCAACTTTCTCGAGCGACCCTTCTTTTTTCAGAGTAGCTATGATTTTGGTACGAGCCGCATAGCGGTTTAATTTATTATATTCCTTGGTATTTTCATTGAGGGTCGCATCAGGATTCATGATATTGATAAATTCAAGATCGTGTTTTTTAGCCAATGTAAAGTCAAAAGGATCATGAGAAGGCGTGACCTTTAGAGCACCAGTGCCAAAATCCGGATCCACATAATCGTCGCAGATAATGGGGATAGAACGCTTCATAATCGGTAATAAAACAGTGCCGCCAATGAGTTTCTTATAACGCTGGTCTTTTGGATTGACACATATCGCGGTATCGCCGAGCATAGTTTCAGGTCTGGTTGTCGCTACGGTAATGAAATTTTCTGTACCGATTATCGGATACTTGATGTAATAAAGCTTACCCGGTTCTTCTTCAGTTTCGACTTGTTCATCAGATAAAGCAGATAGACAACGCGGGCACCAGTTAATTATGTATTCACCACGATAGACAAGACCTTTGTTGTACAAATCTACGAATACCTTGATTACTTTCTTGGAATAATCTTCTGATAGGGTGAATTGTTCACGTGACCAATCAAGCGCAAACCCCATTTTTTCCAGTTGTTTTCGGATTGTTGTGGCGTACTCTTCTTTCCATCTCCATATCTCTTGGACGAATTTATCTCTGCCTAAATCTTCTTTTTTAATGCCTTCTTTTAGTAATTTTTCTTCAACAACAACCTGGGTAGCGATACCAGCATGGTCCATACCCATCATCCATAGGGTTTCATGCCCGGTCAATTTGCTATATCTGATAAGAATATCCTGGATAGAGTTATTCAGGGTATGCCCCAGAGTCAATCGACCTGTAACATTGGGTAGTGGTATCATTACTGTATAGGGTGGTTTTTTTGACCGTGGATCAGGCGTGAAAAGCTTTTCCTTTAGCCAGAATTCATACCAATGATCCTCAATGCTTTGAGGATCATATTTGTTTGGAAATTCATCCATAGCATAACTATAGTTAATATTCTCATGATGTCAATTAGGGAAACACGCTACGCTGGAGACACGTTTGACTGAAGACACATCCGCCAGCGGCGGATTGGAGACACGTTCGTCTTTAACGAACTGCAGACATGTTTTGCTGAAGACAGAAAGACACCAAATTTTAAGAACCAAGAACAGAATTATGTAACGATGTATCAGAGTGTCGGAGTAACGGAGATTGCTTCTCCGCCTAAGGCGGATCGCAATGACAAGAATCGTGAAGCAAGCTGTAGTTATCTGATCCTTCAACTGCGTTCAGGACATGTTTATCAGATAATGCCCGATGAATCGGGCGGCTACGATAAAAAGAGTAAGGAATAGAGCGTATGGCGTAGAGAGTAATGCGCCAATAACTTAATTACTTAGTTACTCAATAACTGTTTTACCAATAACTGTCTGTGTATTAAATGCTTCAAATTCCATCCGCGCGCTTTTGGCAAAAGTGCGAGGATCCCTTCCAGCGTCAGCTCCTTTCCATCCCGCTTGTTTTATTAGTACTGAGTGTAATCGAAGTGAGCAAGTCGAGGGATAGCTTCCAATCCGTTAGGATTCAAAGATTCCAAATAACTTAATTACTTAGTTACTTAATAACTGTCGGTGTATTGAGCGAAAAGACTGGATTGCCCGATCCCTTCGACATATAGCTCAGGACTATACAGCAAGTCGGGCAATGACAGTGTGGTATTAGAGAAGCGAGCAGCTACAATTTTAGGTATTTTGGATTTTTAGGTATTTAGGTATTTTGTATTTACTTCTGGCACTTTGGGCAGTATCTGGTGGACCGGTTACCGAGTTTTGCCAAGATGATTTTTGTCCCGCAGATTCTACAAGGTTCATCTTCCTTGCCGTAGACATACAAGAACTTCTGAAAATTTCCATCTTTGCCGTCAGTCCTATGATAATCGGAAACCGATGTTCCGTAATTATCTATGCCTTTTTTTATTACATCTTTCAATGATCTCACGAGTTTTGCAGTTTCTTTGATCGTTATACGCTTGGCACGGCGCAATGGTCTTATCCCGGCAAGAAAAAGAGCTTCATCAGAATATATATTACCAACTCCAGCACAGATACTCTGATCGAGAAGCAACGCTTTGATCTTCGCCTTTCTCCCTTTTATATTATTGCGAACGTAGTTCAAGTCGAATTCATCAACGATTGGCTCAAGTCCGAGGTTATACAGTCCTTTTAGAATCGGCAATCTCCTTTTGTTTTGCAATAAGTAGAGTCTACCCAGTACCCTTGGTTCATTGAAGAAAAGCTGGTATCCATTTATTTTTATTATCACCCTGGTGAAACGCTCGGGTTTGGTGCGTAATTTTCTTAGTGAGAGAGTACCGGAGAGTCTAAAATGGAAAATAATTTTCTTTTCATTGGTAAGTTCAAGAAATAGATATTTGGCTTTTCTTGTTACATCAATTACTCTTTCGTTAAGGATTGCTCTACAAAATGCCTTTGGTTTGGGGTAAGCAATAACATCATCACGCAAGGTAATGCAAGCAAGGATTTTCTTATTTATTATTTTGGGTTTTAACTCTCTTTTGATAGTCTCGACTTCGGGGAGTTCAGGCATAGTTATTTGAAAAGTTAATCGTTTTACGCTTCATGGCATCGCTGCCTATTCTGTCTGCGTTTATCGGTTGCGGTTTCGAAAGGCGAAACGGTTTCGTTTAACGTTGTTCGAAAACGCCATTCGTCAACGAATCGCATTTCGCAACCGGGAACCGATTTACGAACACTTTTATCATTTTCCTTTTAGTAAATCCTTTATTTTGCTTTCCCATTCTTTCTTTTTCTTATCGAATTCATTCTTCAACCGACCCTTGAGACGTTGCTTAATTTTGTTCTTATCAAGACTGAATTTAGGATCGCTGAATTTTCCAGTGATCCTGATATCGATTGTTGCCTGTCCTTTACTGTCAATCGGGAATATCCACTCGCCGTGGTACTTTTTCACAATATTTGAGTATTTCTTCTTGAGCGTAGCTGTCACATTCAAATTCACGCTTCCATTCAGACCGATTGTACCGTTGGTGAGAAAATCACCGACTTTTGACGATAATGCCCAGTCTTTCACTTTTGTTTTGCCCTTGTCGATATTGAAATTAACTACGAGGTCGTCAAAATCCACTACTTTATGGTCTTTCATCCCCAGCCACGCCAGGAGTTTTGTTATCAAAGCGAAATTCCTGAATACACCCTTAACTAATTTCACATTGGCCGAGGCATTGAGATTGGCAATGACATCTTTCTTGCTGAAACCACGGCCTTGGAAGTTGCTGATGCCAGTCAATTTGCCTTCCAGGTTTTCAAAGTTTAGGAACCGTTTCAGGATTTTTTTAGTTGATATCGAAGTCATCCTGGTGCGGATACGATAGGGTTCAGGGCTATTTATATTATAATAGAGATCAAACTGCACTTTACCATCAAAAGCATCTGCTGTACAATTTTTCAAATCAATTATTCCATTTTCATAGGTGAAGCTAGAGTTTATATTTTTGAACACCATGTTTGCACCATTGAATGTATTTATTTTAGTTACCCCGCGGAGTGTCACAGGTACAGCCTTTCCTTGTCGCTGTTTGTTTTTTTCTGGCTTTGGCAGGATCTCGTCAAGGTCTATTAGATGCGAGGTATTATTAATTTCAATTATTGGTTTTTCAAAGTTTGTTATCTTACCGGTCAATGAAAAATCAGAGTGCCCAATGTTACCACCACACTTGCTGATTCTGGCGACACTATTTGCTATTGTACCTTTGATTATGAAATTGCTTATAGGTTTTGCCAATCCAATTCCATTTATAAATCCGTTATTTATCTTATAATCTCCATTGTATGACGGTTTCTTAGTGGTGCCTTTAATCGATAGATTGAGGGTCAACGGGCCCTTCATTTTCATATCTTTCATATCGGTTGTAAGCATCTCTAAATCCTGAAGATCTCCTACTGCTTTAGTCTTGAGGTTCAATGTCGGGCTGTTAAGGTTGTTTATAGCTCCGCTGAGCTCCAAAATTGCATTTCCGAACATCGCGGACAAGGATATATCTTTGATTGCTTTGCTGGTAAATGAAAAAGTGCCATGGATTTTTGTGAATCCCCGGTTCAATCCTTTTGGTGTGTAAGATACGTTCTTGAGTACGCTGTTTCCAGCAACAACCATCTTCTTGGTTGTGCCGGTTACTAAACATGTTGCGATGAGCGTACCGCTTAGTTTTTCGGGGCGTGAATCAGCCGGGATCAGTGAAGGAAGTTTTGAGATATCGTCAACTTTGAGTTTAGCATTAATATCGAGCTTTTGTAACTTACTTATGGTCCCATCGATTGAAAGATCTATCGGGTCGTACAGTGCCGTAAGTTTTTTAATCTGGAGATCTTTTTTAAGCGTGTCGTAAGTAATTTCATTACTGACTTTTACTATCATTTCCGGCAGTCTTTGATTCTTCAATATGTACACCGTGCTCTTGCCAGATGCCGATACCGTATTACCTTTAAACTTGATTTTTTGCTCGATATCCTTGACCTTTATTTCCGTTTTAGTCATTGCATCGACATAAGAAACATCACCCTGGGAAATAGTGACCGAAGATAGAGATAATGCCCAACTTGACCCCTGGGCTTCTTTAGGTATGACTGCCGCAAAGTTAGTTTTATTCTGTTTATTTTTTTCAACGTTGACCTTTAGCCCTGAAAAATCCAAGCCACTTATGACAATCCGACGTCTTAGTAAAGGCAGGAGCTTCAGATTCAGGGTGGTTCTGTCAATTTCGATCCTTGGTTTACGACTAAAACCTTTGGTATTGGGTATTTTGACATCGTCTATTGTGATGCCAACTCGAAATCCAAAACGCAAACCAACTTGACCTATCTCAATTGGATATTGAAGGGCTTCAGTAACAACCTTCTCAGCGATATTCCGTACTGTTTTGGGTGTTAGATAGCTCTTTATTAGAAAATAGCCTGCAATCATGATGACTATAATCGCACCTATGGTTATAAGTAAAATTCTAAGTAACCTGCTCATTTCTCCTCCATATCATATTCACAGGATAACTAAATTGCCAGCAAAAAGGGTACTGAAAAAAGTTACGAATGGTCCAATCCAACCCCAAAGGACCGGTATCCCGGTAATCCTATCAAACATGATGAGCCCGATCAAAACAAAGAAACCGTAGCGTGTCAGCCAAAATTCAATGTGCTGAAATCGGGGTGGGAGCAGGGCAAAGAGAACGTGTGAGCCATCAAGGGGTGGAATTGGAATAAGATTGAAAGCGCAGAATATGAGGTTGTACAACACGAATAGTTCGAGTAATAGCCGCAAGGGTAAAAGAAAATCCATGTGAACTGGAATGATCCTACTTATTAGACCAAAGGGGATTGCGATAAGGAAATTGGAAAGAGGACCTGCTATTGAGGTAACGATAATACCCTTTTTCAAATCTCTGAAATTTCCGGGGTTGATAGGTACGGGTTTTGCCCAACCAAACCTGAAGATGATAAATGCGAACAAACCCATAATGTCAATATGTTTTATCGGGTTTAGGGTGAGCCGGCCAGCGAACTTCGCCGTTGGGTCACCCATACGGAGTGCCATATACCCATGAGAGTATTCGTGGATGGTTAAGGCAAGTAGGATCGGTGGTATAGAAAGCAAAAAGTAAACGATACTACCCATTAGTGTTTTATGTTTCTTAGATACTCAAGGGCTTCTTTTCTATTCTTTATCTTCCTGTCAAATTGCCAATCGCGCATCTTGTTAAGAATATTTCTGAATTTCGCCCCGGGCTTGTAACCGAGTCTCTTTAAATCATTGCCCGTTACAAAAAGCTTTTTCTTCTTGAGCTGCTGGAATATTCTGATATTTCGTTTTAGTTTGGGCAGCGCAGCTGGCATAATATCAATGATCTCACTCGAAATAGGGGAGAGAATTGCAAAAATTGCACTATGCTTGGTTGCTTTATCCAGGCGCGCTATTGTATTGCTGAAATCATGAAAATCCTTGACTAAACGCTTCTCATCACTTGTGATTGGAAAGTTGAAGCACTTTAGTTTGGACAGATAAAAATACATACGGTTCGGTCCCAAAACCGACAGCAGTTCCATGTCTTTCTTTCCTATTTTGAGCGATTTTGAACTAGAAATATCCTTGATTATATCTTGATAGTTTGTTTCCTCAAAGATTAATCTTATTTCGTTAAGGATCCTCTGATCGGTTAGACGCTGGATCATTCGTTTATTTATTGCTTCAGTCATCAATGCTTTTGTTCTTTTTCCAATTTTGAAACCAAAACGATTTTTATATCTTAGAGCACGGAAAATCCGTGTTGGATCATCGTTGAAACTCTCTTTGTGCAGAACTCGAATGACACCTTTTTTGATATCCTCCATACCATTGAAGGGATCAAATATTTCCCCAAAGTTTTCATTCGAGATAGACATAGCCATAGCATTTATCGTGAAATCCCGGCGATTGAGGTCCTCATTAATAGTTGAGGGATAAACATGGGGAAGTTTTGCTGGTGAGGCGTATTTCTCGACTCGGGCGCTCGCTAGGTCAATCCTCATCTGTTTTGTGGTAATAGAAGCAGTACCGAATTTTTTGTGTATGTCGAGGTTACCTTTCAACTTTGAATTCAGCTGTTTTGCTACCATTGTCGCATCACCTTCGACGACTATATCGATATCCCGATGTTCTATCCCGAGTGTTGTATCTCGCACGTATCCACCTACTAGATACGCGTGATGCTTTGATTGAATAAAGAAACTGATTGTTTTACTTAAAACCGATTTCTTTTGTTGGTTTGCCGAAGATTTTGATTTTGCCAAACTTTTCCTCATATTTCTTTAGATTCTCTTCCAAAGCTTGTTTTACGATAAAGGCATTCTGCGGGGTCATAATGATTCTTGCAAAAACCTTGGCTTTTTTAGCACCTGGTAAAAACCGCATGAAATCAAGGATAAATTCAGATGGTGTATGGCTGATACCAACACCATTAGCATAAGTTCCCTCAGATTGCTCATCACTTAGTTCGATATTTATGCGCTGTTTATTGTCTTGCATTCCTATTCTCCTTTGATTATTATACAAAAATTAGGCAATTAGTCAAGCCATTGATGTTCTGGCTCCTCTTTACTTATTTGGAACATTGATTTGTCATTGCGAGGAATGAAGTGACGAAGCAATCTCACAGGCAGAGATAAGTATCGAGAAAACGCAATATTACCTATTTGAACGATGCTGAGATTGCCACGCTCATCCTGCTCACTGGCAGGATTCGCTCGCAATGACTAGGACCATGAGGCTTCAAAAAAACCATATTAACAATGCTTTACAAATAGGTGGAGTGGAGTTAGATTGATGTTTCAATAGAGATTTCGTCAGGAAATACTGAGTTATAAGGTCTGGACGTTTAGCTAGACAAGAAAGATATAACGCAGGATAAAAAGGACTGCAAATACAATGAGGATTGGATGGATTTGTTTGATCTTTCCAGTCAGCAATTTAAGCAGAACGTAGAAGATAAAACCAACTGAAATACCTTCGGTTATTGAATATGCATAAGGCATAATCACAATTGTCAGAAAAGCAGGTATTGCTTCAGTGATATCATCCCACTTAATCTTCGCCACACCGGACATCATCAAAGAACCGACGATTATCAACGCGGGCGCAGTGACCGGATAAAGAACTCCGCCTTC
>JAUWGT010000077.1 GCA_030606265.1 Candidatus Stahliibacteriota bacterium
GATCATGGAAACGTCTACATAACAGGTACATTTCAAGGAATGACAATAGGTACGGGCTACGGTACAGTCAAATATGACAGCCTCGGCAATGAAGTATGGGCAAAGTATTATGATGGTCAGCTTGGTGGAGGATGGGCACAAGCTATAGACATAGACAACTCAGGTAATGTTTATGTGACCGGACATCATGAAGATACTGTATCCAGCACCAGCCACTTTGACTACGCAACAGTGAAATACGATGGCGATGGCACTGAGTTGTGGGCGAGACGTTATAATGGCACAGGCAACAGCGATGATCGGGCAAATGCAATAGTGGTTGATGAGTCAGGTGATGTTTATGTAACAGGATACTCACGTGGCGCTACGTCAGGAGATGACATAGTCACGATAGGATATGATACAAATGGAACTGAAAAATGGATCGTCAGGCACGTTCCGAGCTATCCGCAGGGTTGGGCTTCGTCGGATAACGGTTGGGATATAACCCTGGACAGTGACGGAAATATTTATGTGGCTGGAGAAGTGGATACGGATTCTGCCGGGTCTACTTATTGGGATTTCTGTACAATCAAGTATGATAACACGGGTAATGAATTATGGACGATGACCTATAATGGCGGTAGTAATCTTTCAGATGGAGCTTATGCAATTGCAGTAAATAACTCTAATGTTTATGTAACCGGCTACACATGGATAGTTGCGGGAAACTGGGATTGCACCACAATCAAATATAGCCAAACAGTCGGCTCTTGGGAAAGAAAAGTTGACAAAGAAAACGTACACTGCTCAATTGTTGCAGCACCAAATCCTTTCAGGGAGACGACAAATATCAGTTTCGACCCAGGAAGCTTAGAGAACATGGAGCTTAAAATTTACGGTGTAACAGGTCGTTTAGTTAAAGATCTTTCTTGCCTTATGCCCTATACTCAAGGTCCAACGTACATCTCCTGGCATGGCACAGATGAAAGTGGTAAATCCGTTCCGGCTGGTGTGTATATTATACAGTTAGAAACACAAAAACAGACCATAACAGAAAAAATCGTGAAGCTAAAATAAAGAACGCAACAGGGAACCAAACAAAGGTACTCGATGCCCAATGATCTCGTATTTTCTGCATTTCTCAATCACTCCTTAGATTCATAATAGTTGATATGTGGGTAAGTTTTGACATATTGACCGTTATAAGCGTTTAGAATGTTCTAAGCGTTAACGGACTTTGATGATTTTTTGTGTAATCTTTCCGTCTATTTCGATGAAGTAGATCCCAGGTGCAAGTTGAGCGGCATCGACCTCTCTTCCTGCAACATCGAAAAGTTTGCTGGGTATATCTTTTGGCAGACGCATAGAACCACTTATGATAGTTGGGAATAGTATACCCTGATGCATCGATCTGCGTACTCCTTCGTATACACCGGTAACTGGACCGATCTGCAAAGAGCACGCCAAGGTCTTTTCGTATTCACCAGTATTCCAGGTAAGCCGTAGATCAAAATGAACCCAGTCATTAGGCACTGCTGAAGTACTACAAGCAATGACAAATGGGTCACTGCTGTTTGCTGCCTGGGCAAGCCTTATCACATCGCCGTAATTGCCCGTTGAATCGATCACGCTGAGGTTTTGGTAGCTCGTGCTCAAATAACCGCACAAACCAAAGGCCGTATCAACAACCGCTTTGTTCTGGAGCGCAATCTGCAGTCCAGCCGTCTCGCCGGGGTTGAGCACACCGTCATTATTCGCGCCGGGCATTGTGTCGTGCACTGTAATTCCGAAGATAACTGGAAAGAATCCACTGACTTCCATGAGGTACAACTCAGCATTGAGCATATTCTGACAGATTCCAACGATTTCTGAGCTATCATTCAACCCACCCCAGTAATCTGGACCGAGCTCGGGCACTAATCCGAAGATTTTGTAAGTCGCAGAATCACACCATGCCCAATCACCCAGCTCGCCATTGCACGGATAGCCGTATGCCTCCGTGGAATTACCCCAGTCTAGAAACCCATAGAGCAAACTTTCTTCCCGGCATATCGTATAGTATTCCAAAGTATCGCCCCACGGATAACTATTAATGTATGAAAAAGGAATGAGCAGGACGTCACCGGGCGAGTGATGGTTGTGCCAGGCGCGGAACTGGCGCGCATTGACAAAATCTACAACCGCCTGGGTCTCGGGTTCAGAAGCCGGTTCAGTACCGCGATAGTTCCAGGCTGTTTGATTGGGACTGGAACCAACATTGTCATACCCCCACTTGTACGGGTAATTACGGTTCAGGTCTACGCCGTATGAACCGCCAGAGTTGAATCTTCGGTTCTTGCGCCACATCATTGACGAATAAGTTTCATTAAAAACATAACCGTCAGGATTCATCACCGGGATGAAGTATATCTGGCGATTATCAACGAGCCATTGGATTTCCGGATCTGATGCATAATTCTCACAAAGATGGGTCATGTCAGTCATGCATACTGATACACCGATAGGTTCATAAGCATGCATCGCGCCGCAGAACAAAACCTCGGGTCTACCGTTATTAATAGCAGGACTATTTGAAACCTTGACCACGTAAAGCGCACGGTCTTCAATTGAACGCGTTGGCAAGGAATCAACTTTGACCAATCCTGGATATTGTAACTGCAAATCAAGAATCGCCTGTCTTACTTCAGTATAAAGATAGTAGTTGCCAAATACACCACCCCTGCCGTCACTGCGAAGTTCCTTGTAATATGTGGCGATGTCTTTGATCAATACTTCGTATTCAAAACCAGAAGCTCTGAGCGTTTCAAGATACCCGGGCTCCACAACCGCCTCAAGATATCCGCCGGATTTGTGCTTGAGCACGGAGATTTCCGGCATCTGGATAAGCTGCACTAGTTGGTCGTTGTTCTGATAATATATGTTCACACGTGAAAAGCTTTCCTCAGCTGAACCCAAAAGAAAAAACCAGCAAAGAAGCAAAACAATTCTCCTTACGAGTTTGGTGTTATCAATATACATACAATACTAGTGTATTAATACAGAGCCGGGTGTCAAGTTTTATCTGCTCTTCATTGTGTCCAACTAATATCTGTATTTAGGTGTAGTTACAATAGATTATCTGTCGAGTACTGATCCAAGATGTACAAATAGGGAAAAGCCGGATTATGGAATATACTCAACTTCGAGGTAAGGTATGAGATTCCCTTGCTCAAGCACCACTTTTGCCTTTTTCTTACCGGTTTTTACAGAGGTAGACACACGCTGGTACTGCATGGATGGCCAGTAGGAAACCTCAACGAACACGGTATATTCACCTGGTTTTACTTTTTTGCCAGCGGTATTCTTAAGATCCCAGACATATATGTGATGCCCAAGATCAATACTAGCCGCGGTGACACCGTCGACATCGATAAATTCCGATGCATTTGCCCATATTGGAAGGTTGACCTGTTTTTCTTGTGCATGGCCGCTGAACCCGGATACATAAACTGTTTTAATGAATTTGCTGTCTTTATCTTCGATCCACACCGCGGTCTGCGGCGCTAACTCGTCGCGGAAACCAAGGATAAAATCGATCACAAGGATCGGTTTCTTGTATTTGGCAAGATCAACTCGATCCACCTGGGGGGTTATTCTATTGAATACCATCCGCGCTGCATCAGAATTTGAGTGTTCGGTAATGGTCTCTATCCAGTATCCCATGGACTTCTTCTGATAAGCCACACCAAGGTAGTATAAAGCCTCTGCCTTATTATCATCAGGTATATTACTCTGTACTACCATATGCAGATCATCGATGGACTGCTCTAATTGACCTACAAAAAATGGCATTTCCACACCGGCAATGCCGCGCCAGAGTTTCAGCTCGAGATCGTCAGGCGCCAGGGTAGCAGCTTTATCTAATACAGCCATCACTGCAAAAGCAAGATCAGTACGGAAATCACTATCCAGAGCAATCCTTGCATCATACCCTTCATTAACAAGGTTCTGAAGTGACAAAGCAAGCAGCTTATAGAAACCAACGTTTGTCGAATCTAACCTTACCGCTCTCTGCAAGAATGTTACTGCTTCCTGATACCTCTTTGTCTTGTCATAAGACTGACCCAAACCCGATAATAATTCAGGATTATCTGGTTCTTGTTCAAGTCTTTGTTTTAACTGAAGGATATGTGGCGTGTCAGGTGGCCTTTTCTTTGCATTTTCTGCTTGCCATTGCTCAAATTTTTCAATCCCGGCAATATTATCTTGCGCTTGTTCAGCCAGGTCTGTATTAGGAGCAGTCTTTATCACCAAGGCATAATAGTTTTTTGCCTTTTGCAGATCCATTAATTTTTGATAACCAGCACCCAAATATTGATACGCCTGTATCAAGTATTCCTGCAACGTAGGATCCCCAGATTGCTCAATTACTGTGGCGATAAATTCAAGGTCATGTATCCCATTTTCTGTGTGCCCGATGAATTTAGGGATGGACACGCCCCAGGCGCCACGGTAAAATCTTGCTTCAAAATTATTTGAGTCAAGTTCCAGAGCTCTGTCCCACATCGTAAAAGCTTGTGAAAGAACACCAAACAATTTTGAAAAATCCTTTATCGTTTTCACTTGTTCACTATAGATAAGACCCATGTGGGTATGGATATTAGAGTTATCAGGATATTGTTTGACTGCTTGTTCCATCGTAGTGATCGCTTGTTCCAAATTATTGGAATTCACATAGGTTTGAGCTTCTTCGATAAATTCATCGGCGGTTTTGCTCCATGCAAAACTTACGATTAACAATATTATCACATATGGTGAAAGTTTTTTCAAAGTAACCTCCTTATTCATAGATCAATTAACGCATAATTATGTAACCATGTCATTGTATTGAAAAAGAAAGCGGTGTCAATGAAAACCTTATGTCACAAGATTCTTTGAGTAAATCAAAAAGCAAATGGATTCATAATCCACTTACTTTATACATACATTGCTACTGGAGGTTCTGATGTTACGCTCTGCTAAAGGGGTGCCGTTTAAGGTTGTGAGAATCACCTGACCTTGACTACTTTCCGTGTCATAACACCATCAACTTCAATAAAGTAGATACCCGGTTTGACATTATTGGGGAGTACAACTCGCCCCATGATGTCAAAGACTCTGTAGGTTTTACCTTCAGGTAGTAACAAAGGTCCGTTGATGATTGTTGCAGCGTAGTCACTCGTCCTAACAAAAGCCTTTTCTTCCTCAGTGCCAGTTATCGGGTCAAGGCTCAGAACAGTAAAATCCATACTCGAGATCTCATCGGTTACATATCCTGCAACATAGATATTTCCATCCAACCCATATGCAGTAGACCAAGCCCGATCGTTAGAATCAGCCGATCCATTGTACCGATAAACCCATCGCTCTGTTCCATTTTGATCAAGACTTATGACTGTGAAATCATCGTCAGTACCAATACCGTAGCTATAACCTACAGCATAGATATTGTTATCTAAACCATATAGAACAGAATGAGCACAGTCATTATTACTTCCAGGACCATCGTAGCGGTAAACCCATCTCTCTGTTCCGTTCTGGTCAAGACTTGCTACAACAAAATCATAACTGCTATCACAGCTCGTTCCACTAACATAGATGTTTCCATCTGAACCATAAACAATTGAATAGGCAGCATCACAGTTATTTGCAGATCCGTTGTAGCGATATATCCATCTTTCTATCCCGTTCTGATCAAGGCTGATGACAACGAAATCAGGTCCGTTGAGCTCACTTTCCCCAGCAACATAGATATTTCCATCTAATCCGTAGGTAATTGAATATGCTCTATCAACCCCGGATATTGGTCCATTATATTGATAAACCCATCGTTCAACACCATTCTGATCAAGACTTATTACCGTAATGTCATCAGACGTGCCTTCGAACGCACGCCCTGCAGCATATAGGTTGCCATCTAATCCATAGACAATTGCCTCTGCCCAATCCCAGTGATTACCTGAACCATTGTATCGATACTTCCACCTCTCATTACCATTTGTATCAAGACTCATTATTGTGAAGTCTCCCCAACTGCCGGGGATGTTGTTTTTTCCTGCAATATAAAGATTGCCATCTGCACCATAAATAATTGCAGAAACTTCTTCCCAATGGTCAACTGTGCTATCAGATCGGTATATCCATCTTTCGATACCATTTTGGTCCAGACTAATGACGAGCAGATCGAAAAAGGACATGCTATGAGCATTTCCAACAACATATACATTACCATCTTCTCCAAAAACAAGTGAACGAGCCATATTACTGGTGCTGCCCGAAGCATGATATCGGTACACCCATCTCTCTACACCATTTTGATCTAAGCTTATGACGGCGAAATCATCGCGCCAGGTAGAGTCTTTACTGAATCCAGCTGCATAGATATTGCCATCTGCACCATAAGTGACTGAATAGGCTACATCGAGAAAAGCATACATGCAACCATTATATTGGTAAACCCAGTTCTCTGTTTGTGCAAATGATAATGAAAATACAATCAATAGTACTATTATATGTTTGTTCATATAACCTCCCCCTTAAATACCTTACCTTCTAATAATGATACAACATATTAATAGTGTTGTCAAGGGGTAACACAACGGAGGGTTTCTCAGCAACAGATTTCGAAATGTTCCATAAGTCCATTGCTCTACCATATACCAACTGGATTTTATCCTATTGGTACGACTCACCAAGCGGGTCAGTGTAACTCTGCTTTGTTATATTGACTCTATTGATCATTTCAAGTATAATGATATGTGAAAAAGACACTCGCAGTCATCAATGAGTTGAAAAAACAAGAGATTATTGAAGATTATGCAATTGGTGGTGGAATTGCGGCCATATATTACATCGAACCGATATTAACCTACGATCTTGATATTTTTGTCATCCTACCTCAAGCAAAGGGCAAAAGGGTTATTGATCTGAGTGTTCTTTTTAATAATCTGCGTCAAAAGGGCTATTCATGGAAAAAAGAGCACCTTATTATAGAAGGGGTTCCTGTGCAATTTATCCCTGCCGACGAATTGGAGACCGAAGCAATAGGTAATGCACCGAACGTAGACTATGAAGGGACCAAAACCAAAGTGTTTTCTGCAGAGTACTTGATTGCGGTACTAGTAAAAGCAGGACGAACCAAGGATATTGAAAAGGTAGAAAAAATTCTGAAACAATCTACGGTAAAGTATAAAAAACTGAAATCAATATTATCAAAATACAAGTTACTGAGTAAATACAAACAAGATTTTAAAATCGATGAAAAGAAATAGCAGCAAAAGAAATCAGTTAAAAGGGAACATAAGTGAGGTTCGTAAAAGGATATTTTCCAATAAGGCGACCTTTCACAAGGAACAAGCTTTATTGTCATTTCCTGAAAAAATAAAGATATTGATAAAACTGCAAACATTAGCTCGGAATATTAAACATTCAGACCATCCTAGCTGGCAAATATAAATCCAAACCAAAAATAGTAATAGACAATTTATACCAAGTGGAGTTAGCATCCGCTGCGTCTAAAGCAACAGATTTCTAAATCAAAAAATCCACATTCAGAAAACCTCGAAATCACAGCAAGTTGTTGAAAACAACGTTTTTAACTAACTGTCTTGTGTCAAATTTGTGCCAAAACCTCAATTGGGAATTATGGTTCTGTCTATTACTTCACCAGTTTCTAAATCAACCTTTATTCCTAAAGAATGCGCCATATATGGTCTATATCTTCCAACTAAGTAGCAAAGGTCACCAAAATGTGTTGTTTCACCATCAATCTTTAATTCAACATAAATATCAAAGAATTGTTCTTCATCAGGAAGGTATTTAAACAATTTTTTCCTTGCTTCTTTTTTTGAAATGATGCTCTTAATGGGTCTCAGATAGAATTTTCTAATTGGCGGCGTTGGACTTCCTGAATGCCCACTCCTAGGTCCGTAAATCATCCGACCGAGTTTAATGGGATCTGTGAAATACTCATAAAATACTTTAAATCGAACATCTTCTCCACTGTTCATCTCATCCACCCAATCATAACCTGTGACCCATTTGAAACAGGCCACAAGCATAACCTTACCTTCTTTATTTTTATAATATGAACCGCGTGCTGAAATGAACTTAATATGGTTTCTTACATATTCAGATGTCAAACCAGTTTTCCCAAATTCTAAGTATAATTGATCAATTATTGCCTCTGGAGGTTCCACCACGCGTACCTCAGCAACCTTGTGGACTGACAAATCTGAATCACGCTTAATTTCACTAAGAATTTCTTGTCTTTTTCTAATTATTTGTATATTCTTGAAACTGAGATATGGCCAAGTAAAATACAAGGCAATGCCAATAACCGAAATATAGACAACATAAGTAATAATTCTATCAAATACTCGTGACGTGACCACTTTGCTTCGTTTCTTGCCTCTGATTATTAAAAGAGCCACTAGAACTAAAACAAGTAGTATAACTGGTATCAACCAACTCAATAGCCATTTCAGAGTTTGTATCTTTTGAATTCTCAGCCTCTCTTGTTCCAGTCTTTTGCGGTTTGTTTCATCCTTCCTACGATTCTCTTCATTCTTTTGTTCGTTTTCAGTCCGTAACTGATTTAGAAATCCTATCCGCTCAGACTCACTTGAATATTTTTGCCATCCTCGCTCAAGCAAATACTCTACTTGGTCCAACCATTTTGACATCTCGGGAGGATAAACAACTTTGCTAATGTCTGAATAGAGTAGTAATGCCAACGAATCAGAAATCTCTGGTATGATGGTTCTTATTGTATCAATTATCGCACCGTTCCTAAACCATCTGTTTTCTTTGAAATTGAGAACTTCTTGCTCAAATATTTTGAGTTCCGGGTTGAACCGATACCTAACAGGTGGGTTAAACTGAATTTCCTTTATTGAAGCATATTCACCAGTTTCGGCATTCAGCAAGTATCGCGTGAGAGACAACCCAGTGTAGGCCTGGGGGATTTTCACTCCAAAAACTGCTGGGGTAGAAAAATACTCAATTTCAACGCTGAATTTCTTTGATCGTCCTTGTCTTGCATCATAATGGAATACAGTATCATTACTTATTAGTCTAATCCCTCTGAAACCATGGAAGATTACCGTTAGATCATTATTTGAGTTCTTAGGAATAACTTCATAGAATGCAATTACTTTTTCCCCAACGATCGGCTTTTTTGAAAGGGTTATCTTCTGGCTTTCTATATCAACAGCGGGTCTTACAGTCATAGGCGGATTCTGTAAAATAAATAGTAACACTAGACCACTTATCATCATTTCCCTCTTATAATCATAATGGTATTAGACATAGTGTCAAGGTTCAACTGTTGACATATACAAGGGGCAGTTTTCACCAACCCGCTGTGCCATGTTTGTGTCAAAACGTATGGTAATATACAGAATATCCCAAAACGTTCAGAAGGGTGCAAAAGTATATCTATCTTTGATTTGTGCGATTTTCTCTGCAATCATGAGAGTTACGGAAAACAGCAGAATCGCATCCGTAGGTCCGCCGCTTTAGACCATGCGGTCTGCGTATTAAAGGTGGCAGGTCTTGAGGGGCTGTTGCCCAAATCGAATTCAGGCATGTGGAATTCTAAAATGTCATTACGAGGAGTGAAACGACGAAGTAATCTCATGAAATATAATGTGATTGCCACACCTCGACCATTGCAAGTCTTAATGGTCGAGGTTCGCAATGACAAAAGTGGATTTGGGCAACACGCCCTTGACATTAGACATTTCTAATAACCAAGCCAGACCGACGGACTGATGGTTCATCGATTCTCATCCATTAACCGCTGTGGACTTAAATGGGAATAAGGTGGCGGGTTCCTTCAATTCTTCCCCTCAGTACTTCATCTCGGCTTCTCTCGATACTATCGCGGGATCTGCGACAGGATCTCCAACTTGACATTCTACATTGATTCTAAAAAGATGCTGGATTCCCCAGTTTAACTGGAGAATGACCCCGATTAGATACTGCGTATCTAACGGGGCAGGCAGGATAACAAAGTAGTTCTCCCGCACACGGAACGCGGGATGCTCATTGTTGTAATCACATCACAGAAATGAACAACATTGGCATCGATTCCCTCCATACAACATGGCGGACAAGCACTGCGCTCACTCGAACAGTAATATGAATTCGAGATTGCTTCGTCCCCTTCGACAAGCTCAGGATTCCTCGCAATGACGACCATTGGAACTAGATTCCCCGGTTAAACCGGGGAATGACGTGGTAGCGGAAGTGGACTCATGCGTTGACAGGACTTTTTTTAGGAATATAATACACAAGACAGATGATAGATAATAGATACTAGATGCTAGAGACAAGGCAGATATTAGATATTAGTCACTAGAATCAAGCATCTAGAATCCAACATCTGTTTTTCTGCCGGGGTGATGGAATTGGTAGACATAGCGGACTTAAAATCCATCCAAAATTTCAGGCTCTTATCACCGCAAACATAAGTTAGACAACACTCTGCCAGTTTGAAGGAAATGGAAAATGTGAAATTTTGTGCCAAATAGATGTCACAAAACTTTCGTGATATCGGGAGATAATAAAAACCGCTTGTCACAAGATTCTTTGAATGGGATCATTAAGCAACCGGATTCATAATTCAGGAGGTATTAATATATCTATTAATTACTCAATCATATTGACAATATTATGTTAATGGATAGAATAAAGTTATGACGGTTAATAGAATAAAAAAAAGGGTACTACCGATACTCATTCGTCATAGGATTTTGAAAGCATCACTTTTTGGCTCTGTAGTCAGTGGGAAACTAAATTCAAGAAGCGATATTGATGTATTGGTGAAAATGCCTAAATCTGCGAGTCTTCTGGATTTGGCAGAACTTAAAGATGAACTCGAGCTAAAGCTTGGTCGAAAAGTGGATATTTTAACTTTCAATTCTATACATCCTCTGCTCAAGGAGAGTATATTAAATAATCAAAAAGTCATTCTGTGAAAAAAGATCCGCTGATTTTTCTAAAGCATATCATGGAATGTAACGACTCATAATCCATTTTCTTTATACTTACATTGTTACTGGAGGTTCTTTTATGAGGATGTTATAGACAACAAACAGGCAAAATATTGAGAGTGCCGTTTCACACCATCAAGGATATGAGAAGTTAGAGATAAGTTCTTATCTCTCCAACTATCTCACGGTACTCATCATCAGATAGCTTAATCTTAGTATAGTCTTTACCCCAGATAGGCCAATGTAACTCAATTGGGTCACTTTTTCGTCTAGGTATTATATGCCAATGCATATGAGGTACAACATTACCTAAAAGTTCATAGTTCATTTTATGAGGATTATAGGCATCGTAAATTGCTATGGCCACTCTGTTCAAATCCTCCATATAGGCTGCCCGGTCTTCTTCTGTTAATTGGAAGAGTTCAGTGACGTGAGTCTTGTTGTAGTAAAGAATAGTGTACCCTCGACATATTTGGTTTCTATTGAGAATTGCCGTGGAAACCTGTAAATCAGCTATCCAAAAAAGATATTTCTTCTTAGCTTCTAAATCATATTTCTGGCAAAATTCACATTGCTCTTTTACCTTATCCAATTTCTCCTCCTTCTGCTCCCATTATATTTGCTTTTTGTGACTTTTCAAG
>JAUWGT010000151.1 GCA_030606265.1 Candidatus Stahliibacteriota bacterium
GATGCGCATTTACCGCACATTTCTTTTTTGCCCAGATAGCACGAGTAAACATGTTGCACAGGCGCCTTGTATTTTAGTCCGAGTTTATAAATTTGTTTTTTTGTGTATTCAGAAACATAGCTCTTTACTTTGACCTTGGTAAGTGTGCTGAACATCAGGGCGTGGTTGATTGCGGTCATGAATTGTGGTTTATTGTCCGGAAACTCAGCGGCTTCTTCGCGGTTAAACCCTGTAATAATGAGCTTGGCGCCTAAATATTCTGCATAACACGCGGCGATATTTATGAAAAGACCATTTCTGTTTGGAACCCAAATATTCTTCAGGTTGCTAAATTTCCTGATACTGACATTCTTGGACTGAAGCATAAGGACTTTTTTAAATTCTTTGAAAAAAGGTATTTTAGCAACCTTGTGTTTGATTTGTAATGCCTTACATATCTTTCTGGATGCAGATATTTCCATCTTTGCAGCACGTTGACCATAATCAAAGGTTAGGGCAAAGAGCGGATTGCTTTTCTTCTTGGCTATTGTTGCGCTGACCAAGGAATCAAGACCGCCGGATAGGAGAATGATGCTCTTAGGTTTCATTTTGATTGCTGGCAATCGTGGTGAATGGGGATTTTCGCCCCGTGGTATTTCGAAGTTTTGAAGATGTGAGGTTCAGAACCTCGTAACTTCTCAACTTCATAACTTCATCTTTTCCTGGCGTGGCAATCTAATCTTCATAATACGTGACGGAGTTATTACGACCTTCCCAGACCGTGACTGCTTTCATCATATTAATTTTCTTTTTCATTTCATTAAAAACATACATCGCGACATATTCTGCGGTGGCATTACGTTCTTTGAAATATGTAAGCTCATTCAAGGTCTTATGGTCGAGTTCAGAAAGTATTTCATCAAGCGCAGTTTTTACACGTCTAAAATCAATCGCCATCCCTATATTATCTAGCTTCTGGGCGCGTAATGTTACTCTTACCTGATAAGTGTGACCGTGCATGCTAGCGCAATCTCCAGGATATCCTTTTACCTGGTGTGCTGCTGAAAATGTTCCTTCAACTGAGAGATCAAACATTATTCCTCCTGGCAACTAATTTACAAAGCTAATCTTGTGAATCAGTTTCTTGTGGGAAAGCCCTTCTGGGCTTGATATTCGCGGGCAGAAGCCCGCTCCCACATAGTTTCCTAAAGAGATTTCGATAAACGATTTTTCAGTATCTCCCGTGCTTTTTGAAAGAATTCAAGAGCTTTTGGTTCCTGATGATCTGGGTAAGTCCACTCCAATGGAACAAAGGCTTTATTCTTATAAATAAATGTCACTTCTGCGTAAATACCCTTGCCTATGTAAATGCGATGTGAAAAATCTTTTGTTGAGGCGAGGATTAAATTGCTCAATGTTATGAATCCGGGATCAATATTGACTTTCCTCCCGCCATTATTATTGAGAAAACTTTCCTCAATTTCATTGGTTCGGTGTTTCATATCTGCAAGAACATCAGGTACTACCAAATTGTCAAAGGCACACCACTGCCTCAGAAGGTCATCGCCCATTTCTTTGTTATAGTATGTAGTATGGATAAACGGAAGCACCTCAGATTTGAGCAATACCTCGCCGAAATCTTTTTTAAGCGCATTTAATACATCATCGACTCGAATATTGTGAACAAAAATCAATCCGGTCATGGCCAGAACTTTCTGGGGTGGTTTAGTTTTTACCATCACAGACCTTTACACACACCCCACATATGTATTGACCAATACCTCGGATTTTGGAGAATTCCTTGAGTTGTTTCAAGCAGCGACTTAGGTCAACGCCATCTTCAGAAATAGCCTGCCCAGGACATGCCTTTATGCATTTAAGACATTCGCCACAATTCCGTTCCACTTTCGGATCAGGCTCAAACGATAAATCGGTTAGGATTGAACAATACCGAACCCTTGCTCCATATTGTGTATGGACGAGTAATCCACTTCTACCGATAAAACCAAGGCCAGCCGCTTCGGCCAGTGCTTTGTGAGAAATATGTCCTTTTTGCGTTTGCCAATCAACCGTCTGAGATGCCGGGATAGCAATAGCTTTTGCTCCTTTGCCTTCGATAAAATGCGCAAGATGAAAGGCAGTCTGATCCAATATCCAATTGACTGTTTTATAATGATGTTTATAAATAAGCGTTGGGCGACTCTTGATAGTTTGTAAAACGGATTCTGACAGCGGGTAGCCAAAAACAATTGCCCTTGGCAACTCAGCAGGAATTTCTAATAATTCAACGTTTCCTGGTACTCTACCAAAACCAATGATTTCGACATTGTATTTCTGGAGGAATTCACGTAATTCTTTTTTGACAGATGTCATATGAGAAACGGTTCATCAGGTTCGTCTTTTACTATTTCTTCCTCTGCACCTTTATCCTCAGCGGTTTCTTCCTCTGATTCTTCAGGGCGATGTTCATCGCTAGAAGGTTCAGCATCCGTGTGTTCCATGGTTGCAATTGCTTCACCAAAATCTTCTTCTCGTGGTAGATCACTCAGATCTTTTATACCGAAATATCTTAGGAATTCCTTGGTTGTGCCATACCTAATTGGCCTGCCAGGAATGGGTAATCTACCGCATGTTTTAATGAGATTTTTTTGGTGAAGTGCATCGAGCATATAGGTTGAATCAACACCCCTTACTTTCTCTATTTCTGGCCTGGTAATGGGTTGGTGGTAGGCTATTATTGCAAGGGTTTCCAGGGCTGCTTTGGAAAGCCTGCTCTTGCGATCGTGGAGTGCGCCGATCCAGAGTGCAAATTCTGGCAAGGTGTATATCTGATAGCCTCCAGCAATTTCCTTTATTTCAAAAGCTCGTTGTGACTCGCGATATTCTTGATTCAATTCCTTGACACAGTTAACAATTTCATCTTTCTGTAAATCAGTTATCTCAATGATCTTTTGCAATGTCAAAGGAGCCTCAGTTGCTATTAATAGTGCTTCTATAGTGCGTTTCATATTAGAACCGTCCATTTATTTCTCCTTGGTGTCATATAGCGAAATCAACTTATCTACAATCTTATCCCAATTGAACCTTTCGTCAATGCTCTTCTTAGCCCTTTCTCCCATTTTTCTACGTAGGTTTTTATCAGTTGCCAGGGTTCGTATTGCCTGGGCAAGTGCCGGGACATCGCCGGGTGGAACAAGAATACCGTTCACACCATCTTCAACAACATCAGTAATGCCCCCAGCCTTCGAGGCAATAACTGGTTTATAGCAACTCATCGCCTCAATTAAGACTACACCAAGACCTTCAATATCACCTTGTTTATCGTATACTGCCGGCAGTACAAAAAAGCCGCATTTTTCATAGTGCCGCAACTTTTCATCAGCTGAGATCCAGCCGGTAAAACAAACCCGAGAACGCAGATCGAGACGGTCAACAAGGTTTTCCAGTTCAGGTCGCTCTGCTCCATCGCCGATGACAACTAATTTATGTGGTATTTCATCTCTGACCTCAGCCATGGCCAGTATTAAATACTTGATCCCTTTGCGTTCCACCAGGCGACCAACAAAGAGAATTTCATCTTCATCGCTGATGTTCGATACTCTTTCCGGAACTGCAGCGCTGAACGGTATGACTTCAATTTCACTTTTTGTACAACTTTTTAATTCTGTTCTTGTATGGGTAGATATCGCAGTAATCATATCAGACTTATTCAACAAAACCGAAAGACACTTTGTCAACCACTTGAATTTTTTCGTGAACCAGCGTATTTCACGTCCATAAAAAGTAGAGAATAAACGGGTTTTGCCGGCAATGCGGGCGAATACTCCGAAAATAATATGAGGAAATGGCCAGTGAACGTGAACGATATCGTATTTTTCTCTTTTGACTAGTTGGACAATCGCCCAGGTGCCAGCTATCATATAGAACAATATCAGCAGTAGGTTTAAGGGGTTGCGGCTCACGCGGTCGACAACTGTTTCCTCATGCGTGAGTTTTTGCAGATTTTTGAAGAAATATCGAAATCGATGAATTTTGACATTATCGATAAACTGATTACCCAGACCTTTGTAGGATGAAGTAAATACTTCGACATCGATTTTTTTGTCACGAAGCCGGAGTATTAGCTCGGTAAGCCAGGGGGTTATTACATCCCCTTCATAACGTTTGTAAGCAGTGGCAACAAAAAGTACTTTCATTTCTTAAATTTCCATTTGACCAGATTCCAGATCGCCTGAATGCCGTCTTTCACGCCTATTTTCTTACCTTTCCTGCGTCCGGTGTAGCTAATCGGTATTTCAACAATCTTCTCCCTTCTTTTCAGGATTTTACAAGTTATTTCAGGTTCGATTTCAAAGCGCGATGATATAAGGTGTAAGTCTCTCAAAAGCGCAGTTCTGATGACCTTATAACACGTCTCCATATCTGATATGTGACTGCTAAATAGGATATTGGTTAAAAGGGTTAAGAATCGATTCGCAAAATAGCTTGATCTTAGAAAACTACCCTTTCCTAAGATTCTTGAGCCATAGACAACACTCGTTTTCTTTTCCTTGATTGGCTTGATTAGCTGTGGATACTGTTCAGGTGAATATTCTAAATCAGCATCCTGAATAATAACTACATCTCCAGAGGCAATTTGCAAGCCACTTCGGATAGCTGCTCCTTTTCCCCTATTTTTATCGTGAAAAATTGTTTTTATTCCTTTTCTTTTTCTTAAAAGATCTCTGGTTCCATCCACTGAAAAATCATCGACCACGATAATTTCTTGCACCAGACCTACTCTTTCGACAAGCCTTATTATCGTCTCAATATTATTCTTCTCATTGTATACGGGGATTATTACCGTGACCTCCATGCCCAGATTATATTAAAAATTCTCTTAATGTAAAGTGCGTTCATCAACGGGTCATTACGAGACTTGCAATAGTAAAATTGCGCAACGCATATTGTAGTGGTCGAGCTTGCTCGACATCTTTCAATTTGAGCAGACCGAGCCTTCGTCCCGAGTCCAGGCCGAGGGGGTCTGCTACTGCAAAATTTGCAAAATCTCTGATTGTCGCGATTATACTAACAAATAGATATTAGAGACTTGAAGTCATAAAATATCACTGTAATCGAGAGAGCGATGAAGAACTTTTTAAGAGCTTTCTTAATTAAGCGTTGACATTTTTTAAAAAATATCTATAATATCGCACGGCG
>JAUWGT010000170.1 GCA_030606265.1 Candidatus Stahliibacteriota bacterium
ATGTTCCTTTTGTTGAGGCATCTCCAAGACCAGAGTTTACGGTTACTCTATCATTCGAGATCGATCCAGCAAATCAGGATGAAACTGAGATTGCATTAAGATTTGCTGATGCTGTAAAACTTGATGAAGTCGCTGGTCAAATCGACAGCACTGCTGATGTGTTTTTTGATGCCTATCAAGATAGCATGACTCAAGTTGCATCCCCTGACCATCGAACAAATCCAGTTCAAATCAATCCAAAACATACTGTGATGGTTAACATGGGACAGATGAATTTTGATGATTTGTCAGAAGCACCATCTACAATAGATAACGCCAATGTTGACTTCGAGCAAGGCGATTTGATTGTGCTGAAAACAGAAGAGGGCAATTATGTCAAAATGCATATAGATGAGGTCATTCAAATTCCAGATTGGATAGTTACAGTGACCTATGCTTACCAGAATATTGCGAATTACCCGCACTTCTCACCGTAAATAGTTTCACCCCCACCTTTGTCCTCCCCCTTTAAGGGGGAGGAGATTGGGGGAGTATTCTCTTTCCCCTCGATGAAACTCGGGACTTGCAGCAAGGGGGAAGATTAATCAGAAAGGGGCGGCTTTGCCGCCCTTTTCTTCTTAGGCTCAATAAATTGAGCAACTACTTCGTGGTTCAATTCGCTTAACAACCTGATTATTTATGCAAATCGTCATTGCGAGCTCGATTTATCCCGCTTCGTATCATAATTTTATAAATAGAATTGCGGGATTTATCGGGCGTGGTTCCGTTTCACGAGAATCCTCGCAAAGCGGGACAATCTCATTCCTTTTGTCAGAGATTGCTTCGTCCCCTTCGACAAGCTCAGGATTCCTCGCAATGACAAAAAGAAAAACCGTATAATGAGATTGCTTCGTCCCCTTCGACAAGCTCAGGATTCCTCGCAATGACAAAAGAAAAAACCGTATGTTGGATTTTTCTATAGTGTAAAAATGCTACAATGTCAAGCTGGTACTACGTTTACTCAAAATTAGACAAATTCAATATGAATAATGCGGATTAAATCTCCATTCTGCCTTCCAGAGCTCTAGTCAAAGTTGTTATATCGGCAAGGTCAAGGTCGCTGCCCATGGGTAGACCCCGGGCAATTCTCGTTACTTTGATACCCAAAGGTTTCAAAAGCTTGGCAATATAAATTGCCGTTACATCACCTTCAGTAGTCGGGTTTGTCGCCATGACAACCTCGGTGATATTGTGTGATTCTATCCGCTTGATGAGCGGTTGTATGCGCAGGTCATCAGGTCCGGTATTATTGATTGGCGAAATTACACCGTGGAGTACATGATATAGACCTTTGAATTCACTCGTTCGCTCCAAGACCATAACATCTGACGGTTGTTCAACGACGCAGATAATGTCTTTATTGCGCCCAGGATGGGCACAAATCTCGCAAGGATTATGCTCTGTCCAATTATGGCAGATTGAACATTCGCTCAGTTGATTACGCGCACGTTCAATTGCTTCAGTCAGCTCCTTCACCTTTGCCTTATCCATTTTCTGCAAGTAAAATGCAAGCCGTTGCGCAGTTTTTCTGCCGATACTAGGTAACCACTGGAGTTTCTCAATCAAATCGGTCAATAAAGACATGATCTATTTTACTTAAATTGCCTCGCAAGTCAATGCCAATTCTACCCTATTTACTGGTACCGTTTCAAATTATCAATGTTCGAACAGAAATGAGACACGAATTATCTGAAACAGTACTATTCCCTTGATTTCTCATAGGGTTTCTATATAATAACTCAGTTTCAAATCCAGGAAATAAGGGTTAGCATAAGGGCATTACAAAGCATTATGTTTGTGTGAGAAAGGAGTCATTATGAAGGTTAAATTTCTAGGCCACGCAGCTTTTTTAATCACATCAGATGCTGGCGTCAGGATCATAACTGACCCGTATAAGCCAGGCTGTTTTGATGGCGGTATCAAGTACGACCGAATAACCGAAGAAGCTGACATCGTTACGATTTCGCACGAACACGACGACCATAACGAAACCAACATCAACGGCAATCCAACTTTTATAAGAAGTGCTGATGTTAAGATCGTGAAAGACATTAAATTCAGCGGTGTTGATGTCTATCATGACACGAGCGAAGGTAAGGAACGTGGTAAAGTTGTGATCTTCAACATGTTCATTGATGGATTGAATATTGTTCATCTCGGAGACCTCGGTCATGATCTCAGCCCCAAGGAGATCGAAGGCATCGGCAAGGTCGATGTTTTGTTCGTTCCGGTTGGTGGATACTTCACTATTGACGCTAAGATTGCAGATAAGGTTATCAATGTTTTGAAACCAAAGATAGTTATACCCATGCATTTTAAGACTGATAAGTGCGGTTTCCCCATCGCGCCAATCGATGATTTCATAAGAGATAAGGAAGTCAATAAAGTGGATGGTGAATTTGAAATTAAAAAAGATACACTTCCTGCTAATACTGTTATCTATGTACTTAGTTCAACTAAGTGATAGTTCGTGTATCTGGCAGCAGGCTAAAATGAGAAGGAGGTTAAATGAGAGAAGTTGACTATAACACCATTGTTGATTCCGTGGCCCGTTTGTGTATGGAAGCGAATTACTTTTTGGGTGATGATGTAGTCAAGGTACTTAACCAAGCTTTGGAAAAAGAAGAATCCGAAACCGGTAAGGACATTTTGGGTCAATTGCTAAAGAACGCGGAGATTGCAAAGACCGAAAAAATCCCAATCTGTCAGGACTGTGGTTTTGCAGTAGTCTTTCTGGAGATGGGTGAAGATACTCATGTTAAAGGCAATATTATCAACGCGATCAACGATGGAGTGAAAAAGGGTTATACTGACGGGTTCTTGAGAAAATCCATTGTGTCTGATCCTGTGAAGGGAAAAAATACGGGCGATAACACACCTGCCATCGTACACACCACGATCGTACCTGGCGATAAGATCAAAATCACGGTTGCTCCAAAGGGTGGTGGTAGTGAGAATATGAGTGAAGTAAAAATGATGAAGCCAGCTGATGGTATTGAAGGCGTTAAGAACTTTGTCATCGATCGTGTAACGCGTTCAAGCTCGAATCCATGTCCGCCAACAGTTATCGGTGTTGGTATTGGTGGCACGTTTGAGTACGTCGCCTTTCTCGCCAAGAAAGCTCTTTTACGTGACATTGGTCAAAGAAATCCGGATCCATTCTATGCTGATGTTGAACGGGAGTTGCTTGAGAAAATAAACAACCTTGGCATTGGCCCCATGGGTCTCGGCGGTAGAGTAACTGCGCTCGATGTCTTCATTGAAGTCCACCCCCGACATATTGCATCTTTCCCAGTTGCGGTTAATACAAATTGCCACGCAGCAAGACATAAGAGCATAATCTTGTAGTTTGGGACTGAAAGTAGAATGAACTTATTATCATCATCTTTTACCCACAGGAAACTGAATAACGTTTATGCAAATTCTAAATCCGAAATCCTAAACTCTAAACAAATTCAAATTCCCAAACTCGAATGTTCAAGACACAGTTCTATTTCTCGGGCAGGGGTCGGAATTTTGAATTTTGTTCATTTGGATTTAGACATTGTTTAGGATTTAGAGTTTTGAAATTAGGATTTAACTGAATACAGTGAAGTTGTTTTTAAGGAGGAGTTATGCCCGAATCCATCAAAATCAAGACGCCGTTGTCCGATGAGGATGTTCAGAGTTTGAAGATCGGTGATAGTGTGCTAATCACCGGCAAAATATATACTGCGCGAGATGCAGCACACAAGCGCCTCATCGATCTTATCGAGAAGGGCGAATCCCTTCCGCTTGATCTAAAAGGACAGATCATATATTATGTTGGACCAGCACCTACAAAACCCGGTTATGTTATCGGCCCTGCCGGACCTACGACCTCTGGCCGCTGCGATCCCTATACGCCGGTTCTCCTCTCGCTTGGTCTGAAAGGCATGATCGGCAAAGGTGTGCGTTCAAAAGAAGTACGGGAAGCTATGAAGAAACACAAGGCTGTCTACTTCGCTGCGACAGGTGGTGCGGCTGCGTTGATTTCTAAGAATATTAAGGCAGTTAAGATAATCGCCTACGAAGATCTCGGACCTGAAGCAATAAGAGAACTTGAGGTTGAAAATTTTCCGGTCATTGTTGCTAATGATGCGCATGGCGATGATCTCTATGAAGAAGGTGCAAAGAAGTATCGAAAATAGAAATTAGGGTTA
>JAUWGT010000101.1 GCA_030606265.1 Candidatus Stahliibacteriota bacterium
GGATCATCCGCGTTACAATGGGACTTTGTCAGGGGAAAGGTTGCAGAAAACATATCGCTAAGATAATTTCACGTGAACTCGGTATCCCGGTCGAGCAGATTGTCCAGCCCACTTACCGCCCGCCTACCAAGCCTATTCCGATCAGTGCCACATTGGAAAAAAATGAATAACAACATATCCTTGTCTCTTTTCCTCAGTCGAATTTTGTAGTTGCTCGATTTATCGAGCTGATGGAATAATGAAAATCCCAATTGACATTAACTCATCCGAGAAATTCAATGTTGTTGACCTCGGACAAAAAGACTATAAGGAAGTCTGGGATATTCAAAAGATAATCCATGAGAAAAGAGTGCAGGAAAAAATCTGTAATACGTTATTGCTCGTTGAACATAATCCGGTTATCACCATGGGTAAGAGTGGTAAAACCCTTAACTTATTACTGTCTCCAAAAGTGCTTGAAAAAAAGGGGATCGCATATTATGAGATCGAGCGTGGTGGTGATGTGACGTATCATGGGCCAGGTCAGCTTGTTGGCTATCCTCTTTTCAATGTGAAAAAAGGGTTAGCAGGAATAAGACCATTTGTGAATAAGATGATGGATGCGATAATAACGACACTCGCTGAGTTTGGTATATCAGGAGAAAAACAGGAGAAGATGATCGGAGTTTGGGCTGAGGAGAAGAAGATTTGCTCAATAGGGATTGCGGTTAAAAGATGGGTGAGTTTTCACGGGTTTGCACTCAATGTGAATACTGATTTAGAACATTTTAATTTAATCGTTCCCTGTGGTTTGAAAAACGTTACCATGACATCGATGCAAGAACTACTCCAAAAACAAGTAGATTTTGATAAGGTGAAGCAAAGTATCATAGAGAGCTTTGGTTCAGTTTTCAGGGGCACGCCAACTATAAAATGTTTAGACGAGATTATCTAAAAAAACCCGAGTGGCTTAAGGTAAAAATACCATCAGGTCACGATTTCAGGGCAGTTTTTGACCTACTCAAACAGTATAACCTTACAACCGTATGTGCTGAAGCGCGCTGTCCGAATATGCACGAATGCTGGAACAATAAGAGTGCTACAATAATGATATTGGGAAAGGTTTGCACGCGCGCTTGTCGTTTCTGCTCGATTGAAACTGGAAATCCGGGGGGTAAGATTGATCCTCAAGAACCCGGTCATGTAGGTGCAGCGATAAAAAAACTCGGGCTGAAATATGTTGTAATAACTTCAGTGGACCGTGATGATTTAGAGGATTATGGCAGTAGTCATTATGCAGCGACAATTAGCGCTATAAAAAAGGAGAACCCAGAGACCAAAGTTGAATCCCTTATCCCAGATTTTTCCGATAGGGAACATTTAAGAAAAGTAACTGATGCTAATCCTTTTGTTGTCGGTCATAATGTTGAAACGGTCGAACGACTTACTGAGTACATAAGAGACCAAAGATGCGGTTATGAAAAATCTCTTGAAGTTCTTAGGCTGATAAAAAAGTTAGACAATAGCATCTACACGAAAAGCGGGTTTATGCTTGGTTTGGGTGAAGATAAAGAAGAGATCATTCAAACATTAAAAGACCTAAACGCAACAGGTGTTGATATTGTCACTATTGGGCAGTATTTGCAACCAACAAGAAAACACCATTTTGTCCAGAAGTACTATACGCCAAAAGAGTTCGATGAGTTCAAAAAAATCGGTGAGCATATCGGCATAAAACATGTCTTAAGCGGACCTTTAGTTCGGTCCTCATATCATGCCGATAAAATAGCCTTACTTTGTTTAGCTAAATCCTAGAACCCAAGTCCCAAATTCAAATAATGTCAAAATTCAATACCTATACCGATTCTAATCCTGAAAGGGTATTTATAATTCGTCGGGTCATCGTATAAGTCGTCGCGCGCTGCGATATAATCATCTAATCCTTCAGTAGGTGTAACAAACCCATCATGATTATGATCAGCCTGTGGTGAATACCGCGAGCTGATCATCGGGATCCAGATGAATTGAGAGACCAGAGGATCAGGAAACCCATGCTCGTCAGGTTCTCCTGTAGTATTATAAACATCAGCTACCTGTTTACTATTGAACAGGTTAAGAATTAAGCAGGTCAGCACAATCCGTGTAGCGCCAATATTGAAAGGCTTATTAAGTTTCCAATCAATATTCCAGTAGCCGGGCATCCGCAGCGTATCATTATCGCCGATAATGTTGCCACGTAGATCCATGGGTGTATAGGGAAATCCTGAATGACGAGCAATGTATATTGAACTCGATATACCACGCACTAATATGTTATGAGCATTGAGCGGTAAGTCGACATGAGTGTAGCATTGGACAAAATGGGCTTCGTGGTAATCCTCCCAAAAACTTGTGTCTGGTGCAATATTTCTTGCTGACTGGAGTACATAGCTGAGACCTACTTCCCATACCCGCGCAATCCTTCTCTTAAGATAAAACTCTAAACCGGACACATTGTTCTTGCCAGCAGTAAAATATTGATAGTACGGCATCGGTAGGGCTGGTACCATTTCTATCTGTAAACGACCTTTTGTTTTTTGTGTATAAAACGACGCTCCGTAATAAATATTTTTGAAGACCTGACCATCGATACCGGCGTCAAATGATGTTGTATTCTGTGGTTCCAGGGCAATATTACCGATAAGAGCAGCACCTGCGGCGAGGCGGTTTCTTATGACCGCAGTATCGGTGGCCGTATAATATGTATGGAAATCTGCGATTTGATAACGGCGAGTGAATTTACAGTGCACAGCCAGATTATTAAATATCAGGAAACGAAAACCCACACGCGGCGAGACGTTCGTGATCGGGTCGGCCGTAATGATCGAGTCATTTTGGAAATCCCAGGGGTCTATGTAGGTGAATGCATTGGGTTGAAAATAATCGTACCTGAATCCCAAAGAAGCGGTGATGCGTTTGGTCATAAATTTGTTCTGTACATATACTGCGAACTTATGTGGCGTGCGTTCATAGTAATCCCAGAAACCCGAGTTCAGGTACGGTCTTTCATTGGCGTAATATTCCAGATCATAGGTTGTGTAGTCGACACCAGCTTTCAGTTGATTGGCGCTGCCAAACCATTGTATGATACAGGTCTTTATCTGCAGTTGATCCAAGAACCGTGTACTCCAATAAGGATAATCCCCGAGAATATAAAAAAGACCTTCGACTCCATAGGGCATATTGCGTAGTACTAAAGAACCCCGATCTATTGGTTCGTTATGATACTGCACCAGGCTATCGATGATCAAGTCCCTGACCGGTAGATCTTTATCTCTAAGAGATTCGATTAGATGCTCTGCTTTTAAACGATAGTCATTATACCACTGTAATCCATTCTCAGCTTCCCATTCATAATCTCTGGTCCCATAAATCTGGCTACTTCGGACTATACTTAGTTTAAGTGATCCCAGCGTTTTTAGAAACGGCATGAAGTCCAGACGGACAATCCCAAATCGTTGTTTATTACGGAGCATTGGTTTATTCTCAAAGTGTTTGTAAGGATTACCCGGTTCAGTAAACGGGCTCCACAGGACATGCTGCTCACGATTATCACCCACAAGAACTGACAACGAACCTTTGTTGCGGGGAAATAGAAAAGACAGTTTGGCGAGCATTGCATATTCGTTATATGCAGAGGCGATCGGATAAAGCGCTTCTTGATGTGCATCATCCGATGTGAGATTTCCGGCAATAAAATAATTAAGGCGTTTCAGCGTGGGTATAGGACCGCCCAGCATAAGGTCGTATTGCTGGTAATCGTGGGTGAGCTGGCCATCGGACATGAACCTATCGGTTGAAAAATAAAATCCACCTGTATTTTTTTGATCTTCATGCTTGGTTATTATACCAATCGTACTCCCGAGACCATCGTCATATTCAACATCGATTCCGTTACTGGTGATTTGCAGTTCATCAATGGCAACGAGCGGAATCGACGGATGCATATCGATACCGTTGACACGGTACATGATAGTATTTTCAATACTGCCGCGTAAATGAAATCCAAATTCGCTTTCCACGATGCCGGGTTGCAGTTTTATAACTTCTTTTAGAGTCGCTGCAGGTAAAAGCTTGATCTCCCGTGAAGTTATTGTTTTGTTACCTAATGTTTCGGATAGAACAGGTGGGGTTGTTTCAGCCAGTCCAAAATCATCTCCGTGAAAATGTACCTGCGTGTAGTTCAATGAGAAATCAAGGAAGAATGTATCAGCAGCCTTAATTCTGATGTCTGAATGGTACACTTCATCATAAGCAACACAACTAGCGCCTATGGTATAAGTACCTACTGGCAAATTTGCAATTATGTACTGACCAATTGTATCCGCCGCTGCTCCAAGCTGAGTACCCATGACAAATACATCAGCACCAATAAGAGGCTGTTTAGTTTCTTTGTCGATAACTCTGCCTGTAACGATTCTATATTCACTGGCGATCAGAAGAACGCCGACGAAAAGAATGACAATTACTTTTTTCACACCTGACCTCCCTTATTGTCAAAGTATAGTAGCAATTCCTGTTTTGTCAATTATGCATACACGATCCGATACTCTGATAATTGCCAGAATGACAGAGTGCGGGCATATGGAGTGTACTGAGTTCTCTTATTGCATGAATAAACCAGATTTTCCTAATCAGGGTCTAATTATCATGGATTTATAGAGAATTTTCTTGACTGTTTCACATTCTTCTATATAATTGAAGGAATATCACCATGTTAAAATTACTGAGTAAAATATTCGGCACCCAGGTTGAGCGCGAAATGAAGCGGCTTTGGCCAAGAGTCGGTGAAATCAATGGGTTTTTCGAAAAATTCAAAGACGTTGATATCGGCAAGACATCTGAAGACCTGAGACAGAGGATCAAACAGGGTGAACCAGTTGATGATGTGCTTGCTGAGGCGTTTGCATTGGTTAAAGAGACATGCCGCAGACTACTTGGCAAAAAGTGGGAAGTGGTAGGTATTGAAACTGAGTGGAACATGGTGCCTTTTGATGTCCAATTAGTCGGTGCGGTCGTGCTCCATGAAGGGAAGATCGCGGAAATGAAGACTGGTGAAGGGAAAACCCTTGTTGCGACAATGCCTCTTTATTTGAATGGCATGACTGGGAAAGGCGCTCATTTGATAACGGTCAATGATTACCTTGCGAAACGTGACCGGGAGTGGATGGGACCAGTCTATGAGTCACTTGGTCTAACGATTGGCGTGCTCCAGTCAGGTATGGATAATGAGTTGAGAAAAGAAGCTTACCGTTGCGATGTAACTTATGGTACAAACAATGAGTTTGGTTTTGATTATCTTAGAGACAATATGGTATGGCGTTTTGAGGATAAGGCTCAAAAACCTCATCATTATGCGATCGTTGATGAGGTCGACAGTATCTTGGTCGATGAAGCACGTACCCCACTCATAATATCAGGACCGGTTGAACATGAAACCAAGGCATTTAATGAGCTGAGTCCAATTGTCCAACGTTTGCATTCAACACAGACAGTACTTGTTAATCGAGTCGTTGCTGATGCGAAGAAGATGCTTGACAATGGTGAGGACGAAAAAGAGATTGGCAAGATGCTTTTGAAGGCGCATCGCGGTGCTCCGAAGAATTCACAGCTTCTGAAACTCGAGCAGGAACCAGGCGTCAAGAAATTGATTGAGGGTGCAGAACTTAATTATCTGCGTGACAAATCCTTTGCCGAGATCGATGATGACCTGTATTTTGTTATTGATGAGAAATCGAATATTATAGATTTAACAGAAAAGGGTGCCCAGTTTGTTTCACCTAATGACTCAACGATGTTTGAGCTGCCAAATCTGAGCGAAAAAATCGGGGAAATAGATAAGGAGGCTAAACTGACCCAGAAGGAAAGGATTTTTGCCAAAGAAAAAGCTTATCAAGAATATGCCAAAAAGAATGAGACTATAGCTAACCTTCGTGCGCTTTTAAAAGCCTATTCATTATTCAAGAAGGATGTCGAATATGTTGTTCAGGATAGTCGGGTGATCATCGTTGACCAGTTCACCGGTCGACTGATGCCCGGACGGAGATTTTCTGATGGTTTGCATCAGGCGCTTGAGGCCAAAGAACAAGTACGCGTTCAAGAGGAAACCCAGACATTTGCAACGATAACTATCCAGAACTATTTCCGTTTATATGAGAAACTTGCCGGTATGACCGGTACCGCAGTCACCGAAGCTAATGAATTCTGGGAAATATACAAACTGGACGTTGTTGAAATTCCGACCAAAGAACCAGTGCGCAGGATTGATTATCAAGATATTGTATACCGTTCACGCCGCGAAAAGTACAATGCGATCATTGATGAGATCGTAAAATGGTATGAAAAGAAAAGACCGATCCTGGTCGGTACGACCTCAGTTGAGGTATCTGAGGTTTTATCCAGACTTCTTAAACGGCGCGGTGTACCCCATGAGGTACTCAATGCAAAGCACCATCAAAGAGAAGCTCTTATTGTAACTAGCGCGGGACAACCTGGTGCGGTTACGATAGCGACCAATATGGCAGGTCGAGGAACTGATATTAAACTTGGTAAAGGCGTTGTTGAGTGCGATCAGTGTTGCATCAAATGTTTGACCAATGATTGTGCTAATTGCGAACACGAACGGAAAAAAGAATGTCTTGATGATGTCCCCTGTGGTCTTTATATAATAGGCACTGAAAGGCACGAGGCGCGTCGTATTGACAACCAGTTGCGCGGTCGAAGCGCTCGTCAAGGCGATCCCGGCTCGACAAAGTTTTTCCTGTCACTCGAGGACAATCTGATGAGGATTTTTGGCTCGGACCGGGTTGCTGATTTCATGGACCGCTTTGGCGGTGAGGAGCAAAAACCACTTACCCATCCATTGGTCACCAGGGCGATCGCCAATGCCCAGAAAAAGGTTGAAGAGAATCACTTTGAAATAAGAAAACACCTATTAGAATATGATGATGTAATGAATACACAACGCGGTGAGATTTACAAGAGAAGAGATGAGATTCTAAAAGGTGAGAACCTGAGAGAAATGGTGATACAGTTGTTCGATAAAGCAATAGAGGATATTCTCTGGAAACACACGGACTCAAAAACCAATCCAGAAGAGTGGGGTTGGGAGACTATCAAGGCTGAATTCAACATGCTTTTTCTTACCGACATGGCGATCCCTAAAGATAAAATCCCCAAAATGAAGCAGGAAGAATTGCTCGATATGCTTCTTGAGCGGGCAAAAGAAAAGTTATCTTGGCGCGAGCAAGAGCTCGGTGAAGAAGTGTTCCTCGAATTGTTAAGGTTCGTCTTGCTCGGAACAATAGATAATAAGTGGCGCGATCACTTATATAGCCTGGATGCATTACGAGAGGGTATTAGACTTCGCGCCTACGCGCAAAAGGATCCTTTGATCGAATACAAACACGAATCATTTAAGATGTATGATGAATTACTCACCGATATTGCCAAACATTCATCCGGGTTGATCTTCCGCGCGCAACCTGGTCCAAAGCAACGCAAGTCTCAACCCATGAAAGAATACAAACCGAGTGCCATTTCGCGACCCGGAGCCATGCCGCAGAAGCCTCAATCGGTTAGTGGCAAGAAAAAAGTTGGACGCAATGATCCTTGTCCCTGTGGTAGCGGAAAAAAATACAAGAAGTGTTGTGGGAGGAATGTCGCATGAAGCCATATCAAGTTCATCTCTTTAGTGACGATAGTAAGATCCCTGATTTTCTGCCTTCAGAACCTTGTTTTGTTTATGAAAACAAGAAGTATCTTAATTTCCTTATTTATGATTGTTTCCATCTAAAAAATAATGAGCATTTGAAGAACATCGCCAAAGCGGAAATCGAATCGAGCGGTATTATTGCGGCAGGCGAACGAAGCAAGGCGATGGAAGAATTGCGAAAGAAAATGCTGGAGATAAAGAAACTTGATGCCTTACTCATTTTCCCGGATGAAACGGCTGCATTCCTCGCATTGTTTTCTATTTTTGGAGAAAAAGCAACTTTTTTCATTGATTACGAAACTTCGCCGAACATTGCGGCAGTATTGCAGTATCGTAATCTCGAATACTATGACCATAATAAGCTTGACCAACTGGACAAGCTTTTAAGTGCCAAGAGTGAAAAGGTGATAATCGTCGATGGTGTATATGGATGGCTCGGTAAGGTAGCACCGGTAAACGAATTGATAAAGGTTGCCGCAGCTAATGAATGCATGATCATTGGCAATGAGATGAACTCTTTCGGGCTTCTCGGTCGCGAAGGTCGCGGTTTCATAGATCTATTCAATCTCTACGATGCAGTTAATATCGATGTCGGAAGTTATAGCAGATTCCTCGGTGGTTTCGGATTTTATGTTGGAGCCAAGAGATATTTAGTGAATAAAATCAGAGAAAATATAAACGAGATAATGCAACCGCTACCTCAGTTTATGTTATCTGTTAATATCGCAGGTCTTGAATTGATCAAAGCTGGCGAGGCTAAGAACAGTAAAATACGGACATTGTGGAAGCACAGTCGGTACTTAATTACCCGCTTGAAACAACTGGGGTTTACTACGGATAGCGATACGCCAATGGTTGTTGTAACCTTCAGCAACAATGAAGAAGCTGGTGAGTTTACTAAGAAATTATTCTTTGAGCAGATCATAGTTGCTCAGAATAAAGAACGC
>JAUWGT010000021.1 GCA_030606265.1 Candidatus Stahliibacteriota bacterium
TCGCTTGGATTTGTGCCTGAGAGTTTAATTCTCGCCCATTATAAATATGATACTTTTTGGATAATTGTGGAAATGCTCACTGATTATCCGGAATCGATTAATGTTCCTATGCTTCTCGTCACCGGATGGTATGATCATAATGATGATGCGCCTCTTAATGCATTCCATGCTCTCCGCGATACCAGCGATCCAGCAGTACGTGATAAGCACAAGTTTTCGGTTGGTCCGTGGACTCATTCTGGTGTGGGTAGACTTCAACAGGGTGAACTTACTTATCCAAATGCCGTGGATTCGTTAAGAGCGATTTCATTAAGGATGTTTGATTATTATCTGCGTGGTATTCAAAATGGCTATGAAAATGAACCAGTAATGCGTTATTATCAGATGGGTGAGAATGTGTGGAATACAACCAATGATTGGTATACGGAGAGCGACCGTACTGACACACTCTATCTCAATGAAGATGGCGTGCTTAGTTTGGATCCACCAGCTATATCAAATCCCCCTGATTCACTTTTATTTAATCCACGTGATCCATCACCGTCAATTGGTGGTAATAGATTTAATCCATTTGATCCGTCAGTAATCGTCGGACCACGAGACCAGCAAGATTCAGTGGAGGCACGCAGTGATGTTGTTATCTACACAACATCGGTACTTACGGAACCTTTAATTGTCAAAGGAAATATACAAGTCAAACTCTATGTGTCCTCCGATTGTGAAGATACTGACATGAGCGTGCGCATCACTGATGTATATCCTGACGGCAGATCTATGTTGATCACTGAAGGCATACGCAGAATGAGGTTTCGCAATACATACACAAACGAAGAGCTGATGGTGCCAGGTGATACGTATTCAGTATTTGTTGAGTTGAAAAATGTTGCGTATACATTTCTCCCCAACCACCAAGTGAGAGTAATTATAAGTTCATCGGATTATCCCATTTATGATATTAATCTTAATAACGGTGATTCTCTCTATGTGCCTGGCGATACTGTCGTCGCGACGAACAAAATATATCATGAACCTAATATATTATCTCTGGTAATACTTAAAACAAAAACACCTGCAGGTATTCAGGAAACCATAAGGACTCACAATATAACTTTCACAGTTTCACGGATTGTATTCCGCACTCATGTAAATTTTGAGGTTTTTCTGTTAGATGCATCGCCGGTTGAACTCAACCTGTTTGACGTGTCAGGAAGAAAAGTGAAGACTTTGATGCATAAGAACCTGCCTGCTGGACAACACCAATGCGATTTTAATGCCGCAGCACTTCCTGCCGGGGTATATTTTGCACACCTTGCAGTAGAAAATCTACCCGTGAAAACACTAAAACTTATCTGTATTAAGTAACACAATTATTAAAATAGTGAAAACGAAACTAACAAAATAGCAAAGTGGTCATTTTTCAGAACTATGGGAATTTATGGGGGAATTGGGGTCAAACCATTCAACAGAATAGTTATTGAGTAATTATGTAATTAAGTAATTAAGGGCAAGCTCCAAGAACCAAAGAAATGACAAAGAGTGTCGGAGTGTTTGTGTATGGGGGTAACGGGGCATGGGAGAAACTCAAAAAGAATAGTTATTGAGTAACTGTGTTATTGAGTTACTGTGAAAGGACACCCTGCACTCTACACAATAGTTGACATCGACATAAAATTCCGCATAATTTGATTGTAGAAGAGGAGAGTCATGACGTCAAAAACAAATATATCTCGCAGAATCTCTTGTACTGTTGTTTTCTTTCTCATGTTCTTAAAATTGATGTACGGAGGCTTGAATGTGTGGACTTCGAACGGACCGTACGGCGGACATATTATTACACTGGTGGTTCATCCGTCTAATCCCAGTATTATATATGCCGGTTGTGATGATAGCGGGGGCATTTTTAAAACAACGAACGGGGGTGAAACATGGATATTTGTATCATCGTCAGTGCCGGATGTATGCGGCTGGACGATCGCGATCGATCCCCAGTATCCTAACAACGTTTACGCCGGTGACATCTATGGCTTTGGCATATACAAATCAACCAATGATGGCGTCGATTGGGAATATATAAACACGGGTCTTGATGAAACTCATGTTACATGTTTTGCTATCAATATGGACTCCAGCAATATTGTCTATGCGGGGACTGGAGGCTGGAGGTTTACCGGGAATGGTGTCTACAAGAGCATCAATGCCGGCACCAGTTGGATATCCTCGGGATTGACCGGTGTAAAGGTTTATTGCCTTGCAATGCGGCCTGATTCCCCTAACATTCTGTATGCCGGGACACACGGTAGTGGTCTTCACAGGAGCATTGATTCGGGGAATAACTGGTCGCCATTATCATTACCGTCAACTTATGTCAATTGTTTGGCAATCGATCCGATCTCCCCTGACATTATCTACGCCGGGACATTAACAGGTATTTACAGGACGACAGATGCCGGGAGTACGTGGGATTCACTTGGTTTATTTCAGGAAGTTGTGTGGTCACTGGCTGTCGATCCCGTATCAACAAATATAATTTATGCCTCAGCACTATGGAGTGGTATATACAAGAGTACAGATAGCGGATCGACGTGGTCACCGATCAATACCGGGATCAATTATCCTCTTACTTTCAGCATAGCGGTCGATCCTTTTTCACCCAACACGCTTTATCTCGGGACCGCTGCTGGCGGAGTCTATAAAAGTGTTGATGGAGGCGCGTACTGGTCCCAAAAGATCCACGGCATGATAAATACGTATGTGTTCGGACTTGTTCCTCATCCGGATTCTTTTGATATTATTTATGCTGGACGATGTTATGCCGAACCGGGTTTTTTCTTCTATCGGAGCATTGACGGCGGACAGAACTGGAGTTCGCTCACTCCGTTAGTAAATGTCGGGGTAACCTCACTGATAATCGATCCTGATGACCATCTTGTTTTTTATTCAGGAGCGATCAAAGCCATTGTCAAAACAACAGACCACGGTGCGACCTGGATGTTGCTTGACAGTCTGCTACATTCGGAAGAACGCGTTCCTTCTATGGCGATCGATCCGTTTGCGACAAACATAGTCTATGCTGGTGTTTACATAGTAGACCCGGACACCGGTATTTCTGTTCGCAAGAGCACGGACAGCGGTGGAAATTGGACTGAAATCGCGTTTTTCCCGAAGACGGTTCAGTCAAATGCTCTTGATCCCGAATCTGATATACTCCATGGCGGAGCGCTGGCAATAAGTCCCATCTCTTCAAGTGTTATTTACGCAGGAGCATTTGGAGGTGTGTACAAAAGTGTTGACGGCGGGAATGTCTGGTCTGTTCAGGGGCTGGCAGATGAAGCAATATTCAGTTTGGAGATAAACCCTGATTCCGAACATGTAATATACGCAGGATGTGAATCGGGCAAAGTCTTCAAAAGCACTGATTCCGGCAACAACTGGACGCGAATCGATCCAGGTTGGTCTCCGGCTATGATCACGGACATTCTGGTTGATCCGTGTTCAACGAATGATATATACGTAGCTCGCGACGCTTCGGACTGGCATACCGGACTGCACGGGGGGGTAGCGCTCAGCACTGACGGGGGCTCAAATTGGATTGAAGTTGATTCCGGATTGACGACGACCCATACAATCAGGCTGGCTATTGATACGACATCAAACACACTGTACGCCGCAACCTACGGTGGTGGAGTATTCGCCTACACTTTTTCTACCGGTGTTGAAGAAGAACAAAGCACCTACAGTAGTTTGCGAAACCCCGTTTTGATTCAAATCTATCCTAACCCGTTCCGAGGATCTACGACCATCAATTTCCAAACTCCAAACTCCAAATCCCAAGCCACAATCAAAATCTTTGATGTTACCGGAAGGTTAGTCAGGCAGTATGACCGTTCCGCTATTGAATTATCCGATCACATTATCTGGGACGCAACTGATAATTCTGGTGAAGAGTTACCTACCAGCATCTATTTCTGCGAACTCGAGGTGGGGAACTGGAGAACTGTAAAGAAACTGATTCTTCTCCGTTGATGAAAAAGCGTAGGGCGCGACAGGAACTAGGACGAAAGAAAAGACAGTTCCTGAGTACTGGAGTAAGGGAGGTATTCATGAAGAGGAAATACTTTATCTTTTGGTTTGTAGTATCTTTGTTTTTTATTATAGGATGTGGTACAGAAGGAAATCAGTGGGATGAGCAGATAAACATGGGTGCGCATTGGCATACTGAACTTGCGTTTGATGCCGGTACTCAACAGCGCGTTGAATTTGAAATTCGCGAAGGTGGAGCAGTCGATATTTTATTCATGGACCAAGATGGATTTATTGAATTTCAGAATCGGATTGGTCGTGACACTGTTAATGAACAGATCTTCGATCTACCTACTGAAACCTATGGAGAATACCATATGTATGTAGAAGAACACGATGAATATGAATTCACATTTTCCTGGGCATCTGACACAATCACACCAGCGCCAGTAGACGTATATGTAATGAACTACAACAATTTTTTGTTATACCAGAGCCTTCAAGCCTTTGACTACTATTATCGTTATGATTCAACCATGAGTGTGAATGATATAGCTGTGGTTACTGCTACAGAAGATCTTTATTTTGTGATTGATAACACGTCTGATCATGGTGCACCACCAACTGGAATAGCAATATACGGTTTCACCATATCTAAACTAGTGCCACAGTCATTTACATATTTCGATAACATATCACACTTGAATACAGGATCGGTTTCTTATTCCATTGAGGTTCCTGGTGCAGATACATTGTTCTTAGTCCTAAATAATGCAGGGTATGTAGAGGGTGGTGCTGTTCCTGAAGGATTAGTTGATTTTCAGATTAGTTTCAGCGAAAAGTAGAATCTAATCATACAAAACAGTGACATTAATGAGAAACGGAAGGCACCGTCCCTCTTTATCTGCTATCCCTGATCATTTTTGTCGCCATTTTCTATCAGTTCTTTTTCGCGTTGGTCCCTGGTTTTTCCTTTGCGCGTGTATTTTTTCCGGTTCCTGTGTACTTTTGTGGGTTTGTGGGGCACCCGGTGTTTATAGCTTGGTTTTATTTTAGTTTTTTCTTCTGGCGTTTTTTTCTTCACTGAATGAATCTCTTTGAATATCTCGTGCCGTATATTTTGCGTGGGAAGTCTCCGCAGGTGATTAAAAAGTGCTTCATTGGCCACATAAACTCAAAGTATTCCACATCGGTTTTCATTACAGAATTGTATTTATTTTCAATGCTGTGTCAATCTTATCCAGCCCTGGGAAGATTTGACCCCATAATCTGACAGATTTCGCATATTGACATAGCGAGACTTTTTTGCATAATTAGACCATGAAGAACGCAGATGTGAAAACATCCGTACCCGAAAACATTCTATCTAAAGAGGTAATCAATCGCTGTGTGAATCTAGTCACGGTTATTCCAAAGATTTCATCACATCTTATCAGTACTCGAGATATTGATTGTGCCATCAATGATGCATTAGACGAATTAGGCAGGGTAACCGAAGCAAGCCGCACGTACCTATTTCTTTTGCGTGAGGCAGGATCAAAGATGTCTAACACCCATGAATGGTGTGCAGATGGTGTAACTTCACAAATTAATAATCTTCAGAATTTCCCAACTGATAGATTCCCATGGTGGATGAAAAAACTTCAGCAGAAAGAAACGATTCAGATCGCAGACGTTGCCCAGATGCCGGAAGAAGCAAAGGCTGAGAGGTCGATACTGGAACAACAGGATATCAAATCACTGCTGGTATTTCCGGTATTTATCAAAGATAAACTTGGCGGGTTTATTGGTTTTGATAATATAGAAGCAAAAGGGTCATGGTCTGACAGCGTTGTTCTGCTTTTACAATTATTTTCTGAGATCATCGGAAGTACGCTTGAACGTGCACAGATTGAACAGAATTTGGAGATCAAAGAACATGCGATAAGTTCATCTGTTAATGCAATTGGAATTACTGATTTAAAGGGCAATTTTACTTACATCAATAGTTCATTTTTGAAAATGTGGGGATACAATGATGAAAAAGAGGTTATCGGAAGATCTGCTGTAGAATTTTGGAAATCAAAGGATGAAGCCAATCAAGTTGTTAATATACTACGCAAAAACGGTTACTGGGTAGGTGAGCTAGTTGCCGTGCGAAAAGACGGGTCCACCTTCGATGCCCAAGTTTCAGGTAGTACAGTCAAAGATGATAGCGGCAAGTCAATTTGCATGATTGGTTCATTCATTGATGTTAGTGAAAGCAAACGGGCAGAAAGGGCGCTAAGAGAGTCAGAAGAGAAGTTACGTCGGATGTTTCAAGATGTTACCGACGCGATAACTGTAACAGACATGAAAGGCGTTATTACTGATATTAATGAAAGGATGCTTGAACTTCATGATTATGAGTCGAAGACAGAGGTGTTGGGGAAGAGTGCATTTGAGCTCATCGCACCGTGTGATCAGGATAAAGCAGTGGCGAATATGCAAAAAACAATCAAAGAGGGTTCGATCAAAAGCGTGGAGTATACTTTAGTCAGGAAAAATGGTTTAGAATTCCCCGGTGAGTTGAGCGCCAGCGTACTTAGAGATTCTTCTGGTAACCCTATTGGCTATATTGCGATTACTAGAGATATTACTGAGCGTAAGCGCGTCGAAACGGAATTAAGAAGACTTGCAACAACAGATGTACTGACTGATGTCTACAATAGACGCTCGGGTTTGCTTCTTTTTAGACAGCAGCTTCAATTAGCACAGAGAAACAAACAGAGACTATGCGTTTGTTACGTAGATACCGACTTTCTCAAGACAATCAACGACGTCTATGGGCATGCAGAAGGTGATGAGGTTTTGAAGACGATAAGTGAAAGCATAAAAGAAGTACTTCGAAAAATAGATATCATCTGTCGATTAGGAGGCGACGAATTCCTCCTTGTATTTCCACAATGTGCAATGAAACAAGCTGTTTATATTTGGAACAGAATAGATGAGAGAATAAATTCTTTTAACGCCAAGAAAACAAAACCTTATTCTATCAGTTTGAGCCGTGGATTTGCAGAATATGATCCGGCTAATGAAAAATCTGCAGATCAGCTAATCATGATTGCTGATAAGGAAATGTACGTACACAAACACACAAAGTTTCGAAAATAAATAAAATTCATAACTATACCACTTTCACGCTACATAGGCATAACCGCATATCTCTGTGGTCTTGGCTTAGGTGGCTATGATGTCTACAGACCTGTAATGGCGGGAGAGGTAGGATTTATAGAAATGTTCTCAACAAAATATGTTTCTTCTTACTTAACACAATTTCTTCAATTAGGTTTTTTTAGGAAAAAAAGCAAAAGCCCGATGTGAATTGTTTTCTCACCATATAAGCGCAAGTACACCAACAGAAAAACCTGCGGCACCTCCCACCAGGAGGATTTTCGAGCCCGGTTTCATCCTCCCTGATTCTAAAGCCGTTCCTAAGGCAATAGGAATGGTTGTTGCGGCAGTATTCCCATAACGGTCGACTGTTACTATTGCCCTCTCAAAAGGTATTTTTACTTTGTCCATGATATCTGTAATGATCTTTAATGTAACTTGATGGGGAACAACAAGGTCTACATCTTCAGGTTTCCAACCAACATCTTTCATTACTTCTATCATTGTTGCTGGGATTTTCTTAAACGCAAGTCCAATGATCTTGACGCTATCAGACAGAAAGTAGCACTGGCTTGGGTCGCGTGGATACATTGTGCCGCCGCCATAGATCACTGCCAAACGCCACTGTGTGCCATCTGAAGTGAAACGGCTTGCTTTTAACCCACTCTCGCTCGTGTTGCTTTTGGTCATTATCGCTGCACCGCCTCCGTCGCCGAGTGTCAACCCTGATGCTTTTAAATCCAAGTCTTCCTTCTTTTTTATATCCAGATCAACATATATTGACGCAACTTCGCCAGCAGCAATGAGCACAGTTTTTACCTTGTCTGTTGAAATTAGCGAGTCAGCGATATCCATGCCGTTGAGGAAAGCATTACACGCATTTTTTACATCAAAGACCTGAGCACTTGATGCACCAAGTTTTTCCTGTATTATGTTAGCAGTTGCTGGTTCTGTGATGTCCTGGCAGCAAGCACCAAAGATAATTAAATCAATATCCTTGACAGATATGCCAGCTTGCTTAATCGCCTGCTCGCTTGCCTTTACTGCTAAATCCGAAGCGTCGGTTTCAGGATGGGCCTCACGATGTTCTCGACAGCCTGTTAACCTCTCCAAGATACCATATGGTACACCGAGTTTTTCTTTAAACTTCAGGTCTTTTTCTATATCTTTTACTTTTACGATTTTTTCTGGAACATAATAGCCGACTGAAATAACCTTACTGCCATATTTCGCCATATTTATTTTCCTTCAAAGAATTTATAAAATTCAGGTTTTTCATCTTTTCCGATACGGCTAAGTCGTTCTTCGAGAAAGCCCTTTGCTTTTTCAAAAGGAACTGGTAATTTCCCATTGAATAGTATCTGCAATTCTTTTCTTTCCGCCATAAGAATACAGTATTTACATGGCGTACTAAAATATCGTTCCATCCTGCTGTATACAGCATCTGGCTCTTCAAGAATATTACCAACTGAAATGGGTAGAAAATTACAGGGCCAGAAATTACCTTCGGTATCAATATACGAGTGTTCTACTCCCGCACCACAGCCAAATCTTGTAGAGTCTTCGATGTTTGCAAATGAGCAGATCTTTGGCAATTCAGGGTTTTTCTGTGCGATATTATGAAGCGATTTTAGTTGTTCATGTTCCTTTTTGTTTAAAAACACATCATTGCCACAATTAAAAAGCTTTCCTGTGCCTAGTGGTTCTAATAATAACAACTCATCTGCGTCAAGTTCTTTGACAAATTTCATGAACTTCCATATCTGACCGCTGTTGAGCATAGATTTTGTTATAACACTTTGAACCACAGTATAAAGCCCAGCTTCTTTGGCATTATTTATTGCTTTAATAGAAATTTCGAAGGCACCCTTACTGCCTCGAGCTTCGTCATGTCTTTTGTTATTATAGTCATCAAGACTAATTGCAATATAAAAGAGACCGTATTCCTTTAGTTTTTGCGCGCGTGCGCGGTCTAACCCGTAGCCAGAAGTAAATAGGGTAAAGGTGAATTGATCAGCATACTTACGTATGATTTCATCAGTATCTGTACGGAGTAGTGGTTCTCCGCCAGTAAGTCCGATAAGACATACGTTCCATTCTTTTAGAATCGAAACTATTTTATTAATATCATCTATCTTCATATGGCTTTCAGGTGTATTAGTTGCACTGCAATACCAACAATTGAAAGGGCATTTTCTGGTAGTAGAGATAAGAACATTGTGTAATGGGATTTTTTTCCTTTTAAGAATATAACTGTCATTATAAGATCGTATAATACGAGCAAATGATTTTGATGGTGTTGGTGGGATGAAGAAGTGAATCACACCCTTTTCATCATGCTCTAATAATCGTTCACTGTCGACCACAAAATTTAGCCATTTCACAAAACGATTCGCGCCCCCGATTCCCTTGTTTTTAAGTACGCGAAAATATTCTTTCAAGATATCACTTTTACCAAGCCAACAGAGTTTCAGTTTATTTATTGATTTTGCCATGGGGTTTGGGCCGGGGGGATGAATCCCCCCGGCCTTAACGATATCATTTAAGTAATACAGTCTTTCTCGTAGATGTGTAGTCGCCAGCTTCGAATTTGACAAAGTAGATTCCAGAGGCACACTTTGATCCACGAGTATCAGCACCATCCCATTTCATACTGTAGGCACCAGGTTTCTGCGTATCATCAACAAGACGACGTACTAAACGACCTGTCGCATCGTAGATATCAAGACTCACGTCGGTCTTGGAGGGTATTGTATAACGCATTGTCGTCGCACCACGGAAGGGATTAGGATAACCAATACTAAAGCTAAACTGTATCGGAACAAGGACATTGAGTTCCTCGACACCAACCGGTATTGTAGTCACCATCCATACCAGCACATAGTTACTATGTAATGAGTGGTCACCAAATGGTATGCCTAAGGAAGCAAGATGACTTGTCCAGTCACCTTCAACCTCGCAAAGCGGCACACCCTCAATGTTTACATGCGGTGGCAAGTCAGCATAATAATTCGGGAAATACGTACCCACATGACGCGTATTCCATGTCTGACAATATTCAGCAAGATCAGTCGGATATCTATTCTTTAGTTTACCGGTTAGATGTGACTTAACTATCGCAATAGCATCTTTAAATGAGAATGGATAATCCCAGACAAACTTCGCGTATATCCGACCCAGGAGTGTACCAAAGAGATTGGGCGATGGATCATAGGGATAATAACCTACACCATTGGCTGACATATCCTCACGCATTCCATAGAAGGGCAGCGGATCTACTGAATAGGCATACGCACGACCGGGTCGTGCCATCTTGTAAAAACCTTTCGCCGCAAAGATGAAATCACGCGTCCAACCTTGTTTGAGCTCGGGCAGATCTGCGGCATCAAACTCTAAGCCAATCTCATCACCATGACTCATTACCACAAAACGACTGTCCGTACCACCCAACAGCTCGCTTACATCACCATACTTCGTATAGTATCCAACCACGTTCGCATGGTTCTTGGCGACACGGTGCTCATAACAGAAATCACCCGGATACTTACCATCTACTGAAGTGTACGAAGCATAACCATAATAGTGAAGATCGGCTAAGCTTGGCATAAGCTCGGTCAGCTGATAATCATCTTGCTTAGCACAACTCACCCAGGCCTTATCAAGATAGACCTCCTGGGTTAAACTGAGCCGGATCCTATGATCTTGCGATTTGAAGATCGAAATACCCTGATCATCATATAACGGAAAGGTCACGGTCTTTTTATGACCCGCCGGCATACCACAAGAACTAACCGCTTGCCATCTGCCATACTCATCAATCACTTCTAGCTTAGGATTTTTTACCTTAAGACCCTGTTTGCTCGCCTCATAGATATCACTCTTCGGTTCAATCCAACCCGCATCAGGAAAACGCGTACTACCATAAAGATACAATACTGCTGAACTAGGATCACTCAACTCACCGACATCAAAGATTACCTCAAACGGTTTGGTAAAGCCAGTAATATCAAGCTTCTCAAACGGCACATAAACACGATCGGCTTGTGTTAAGGTATACAAGATATCACGACCTAAAGCATCATAGGCGGCTTTAAGTGGCTTTTCCTTGGATGTATAGAGCGTAAGACCCTCGTAACCTGGCCAGAGCAAGGCCTCGTGCGGATAGATGTCATACTCGGTTGGATGATCCACAACATAAAGTTTTACTTCATCCAGATAAGTTACTTCCTGAAGCATCTCATTAAGTGTCACCCGGTATTTGCCATCCACACACGCAAGGTTTTCTTCATCTATCTTCACGTACTCATCATAGTCGGGTGGCAAATAGATATTCTGGCCTAGCACTCGACCGACCCAGGTACCTATATCACCACCGGAAATGAAGTCTGCAATAAAGACATTCTTCTCACCATTAAAGGTAAAAAGCAATGGACAACAAGACTTTATATAAACATCAGCACCCGTACTTACATAGAAAAAGCTGTCTGCACTGACGTAATTTGTTATTGAATCGATATCCAATATTGCAGTGAAGTGGATATCATTGGGCGCAGTTACTTGTTGTGACTTCTGTGACCAGGTACTTGCTTGATCATTCCACATATATAAGGTAAGACGATCATGGGGCGCACTGCCGTGATGACCCCACCACTCAACAACCAGTTCTTCAATGAGCGTATCTGCTGCACCAAGCTGGAAACCATAGAGCTGCAGATCCTGGTGTGCACTATCTGCTGCACCTGCAGTCACCCACCAATCACTATCTAATACTGAAATCTGCTGAATCTCGGTCGCAGTGGCAGGGATCCAACCAGCATTTGTTGGTATGGGTACTGCACCGCTATCAGCATTTGGATATTTCCAGGCAAGACATCCTGGGGTCGGTATCTCATAAATGCGCGCTGCAGCAAAATCTAATGTCATGGTATCATCGTTAAAGAAGGTGTCTTCAGGTAAGCTTGAAAAGGCAATTGCTTGGTAATGTGAACCACACGGACCGAGGGTAAAATTATCAAAGGTGACTAAAGTCTCGGAATTCGTCGCCAAGAAGGGAATTGTTCTATCGCTTGTATAGACTGTACTGCCACCTAATTGGATGAAACAGGTAACCGGAATATTAGTTTCGTCAAACGTTCCCGAATTTCTGAAGACTCCACCAGGTTGAATCGTTGAAAATTCCAGTTCTCGAGGTGCAGGCGCAGAGAAATATCTTGCTCTTATATTATGATGTGGTACTGGAGGCGGCACTGCATTTAGTGCTGCATAGAGATTCATTCTTCCCCAACCATAATCATTATTTGGATAGGGGGCGCCCTGAGAAGGTTCATCTGCTTCATCAAGTATGATATTGTACAGGGTAATATAATCGATGCTACTATTCTTTTGCAAACACACTGCAACTCCACCAGTGACATGGGGAGTTGCCATTGAGGTACCGTCCATCAAGACATAACCTCCACCAGGGGCTGCAGAGCGAATAGCTACTCCAGGAGCAGAGATGTCAGGTTTAATCAGATCCCAGTCTGGTCGACCCCAGTTTGCAGGCTCATTCCAAGGAGCCTGGTCTGGAGCTGGTCCACGTCCTGAGAAACTTGCGATATTATCAAGACTATCTGTAGCGCCGATACCATGGACAATTGGGAAATTTCCTGGCGTGCCAGCTGTACCTGGGTTAGGACCATAGTTATGGACAGCAAAAACCGGGTAAATGTCAAGACTACGCCAGTTCGCACAATCATCCCAATATTCTAGTGAGGTGACATCACTGCTACCCCAAGAATTGCAGACAACGTCAACAGTTTGTCCGGCAATCCATTGGAAGCTGGCATGTATCCAGGCAGCCTGACCAGAACCACCTGCATCAAAACATTTGGTAGCAATAAATGTGGCACCTGGTGCAACGCCAATATCATCTGCAAATGGTCCATTTCCATCACCACCACAGATCGTACCCATGGTGTGGGTGCCGTGCCCATGGTCATCGTAGGGCGTTGGCTGACCGTTTACAGCATCAAACCATCCACCAGTGACCCATTTTCCAGTTAATGCCGGGTGGCTCTCCTCAACACCTGTATCCATATTACCAACAATAATCCCGGAACCATCATAACCATCGTTCCAACACAGCGGCGCACTTATCATAACAATGCCCCATTCTGGTACTCTTGATTCAGCTGGTTTGTTTGACATTTGAGGTTCAAGTTTGATTATGAAATCGTCAATAACATAGTCTACGTCTTGACGTGCAGCAACTGCTTCAATGATTTCCTTTGGTGCTTTGAAAGTAAACCCGTTGAAAATCCAGAATGTCTTTACATTTTCAATTCTCTCAGCGAAATCCTGAAGATAAGCCAGTATTTCTCTCTGGTCGTTCTTTGCAAAGTCCTGCAGGTAGAGTAGTTTTACTTCCTTAGGTGTTCCTTTGGGGAAATGATCTAGGCTCGAATGATTTTTCATGTGGACGATTACCTGGAGTTCATCCGCTGCTTCCATGGGTTTCAATATATCCGCTAATTGCGGATGTATAGTTTCTGCATTAGCAATCAAAGCTAATACTAGGATTGGTAGTAATATTTTCATATTTTCTCCTCCTCTTTTTTGTATTAATTAAATTATAGTACGAAATCATAAGATGTCAACCTTACCCTTCAGACAAAGATACCTGGGGACGGTGCATGACATTATGACACTTTGACCAACAACTGGAATCACCTATATGCTAATGGGGTCATATCGATAGACATAGCGTTGAGCGAAGGGCGAATATATGAAACGGAGCATGGGAGAAACGGTGAAACGGAAAAATGGCAAAAAGGAAAAAGCGTCCCGGTGAAATATACTTTCACGGGATAAATAGGGCGTAGAGAGTCACGGTGTTCTCCGAGCTACGGGATAAATAACGGAGAAAAGGCCTGAAAATCCTTACTTTTCAGGCCTTATGGTTTCGTTTATCCTGGTACATAAGGTCATCAGCTCTGGCGAGTAATTCCTCTATTGAAGTAGAATGTTGAGGTTCACAATACACTGTTCCTATACTGATGAATGGTTTATATCGATGTTTATGTTCCGCGTTATATTGTCTTAAATTATCGTGCAACCGTTTTATCATTAGTTTTTCGTTCTCCTCATGAGATTCTATTGCGAGAACAGCAAACTCATCCCCTCCGATGCGTGCAACAATATCTGATGTACGAAAGCTAGCTTGAATAATTTTTGCCACTATTTTGAGCGCATTATCTCCCTGACGGTGTCCATATTTATCATTTATGAGTTTCAGCTTATCGATATCTGCAAACAGTATCCAGAAGCCTTCTTGATTACGGATTGCCATTTTCATCTGCTGATGTGCCATGATGACGAATCCGCGTCGATTGTGTAATCCTGTTAATTCATCCTGGAGAGTTTGAGTACGCAGGTGCTCTTCAATTTGTTTGCGATGACTAATATCCCACAGGTATGATCGTGTACCGATATATTTATCGTCATCTATTAGTGGAACGGCGTGAACTTCAAGATGGAGCATGGAACCATTTTTCCTTTTGCCTTTAAACTCATAAAAAGGTGCAAGGTTCTTTCCATCCAATCTTGCACGATGAGTGCGCATTACCTTTTTTATATCGTCGGGATGGACGAGTGTTTCGATTGACTGGTTTTTTAATTCTTCATATTCATATCCAAAGATCTCCGCAAATTTTTCATTATAGTATCTAAATTTACCATTAACATCATCAATAAGAATCGCTATACCTGCTTTTTCAACAATATCTCTATAGCGTTTTTCTGATTGACGAAGGGCTTCTTCCATATATTTCCGCCCGGTGATGTCTCGAATGATCCCAAGCGACCCCAAAAATTTCTTTTGTTTTGTCTTCACTTCTTTGTCGTAATGACCTGTTGAACTAACATCACCCAGGGCAGAAACCAGGCCTACGAATTCTCTGAGGTTTCGCTTTTCCCGTCGCCAGTTTTTTGATATTAAACGGATCTCAAGGTCCTTTGTTTTTCGTTCACCGGTCCGACGTTCATCAAAGAGCTTTGGCGCATGGGTATCACCAGTTTTTTTACCCATGAATTTTGGCAAAACATAGTGTCTTCCAAAACACCGCACGTCATCTGGATGCACAATTTTATTATAATGTTTGCCTATTAATTCTTTTGGTTCATATCCAAGAACTCGCACGGCTTTACTAATAAAGGTGAAAGTTCCCTCAGGATCGATCTTATAGACGATTTCTGGTAGTTCATAAAGAATCGATTGATATATGTCCATTAATCCATCATTCGATTTTTGTGCATTGTTAGTTTTCACTTGTTGTTTTCCTGTACGTCCTACTTTTTTCTTCAATTTTTTTGGTGCTTTTTTCGAACCCCTCTTTGGTTTTTTATTTGTCGTCATCTTATGTAGATTACCTTCTCATTCTCTGTCAAATTTTATGGATTTTGTAGGATTTGTCAACATGCAACATATTTTCTTAACAGCCCTTGATTTTGTCCGAAGATATATTATAATTCTATTATGAAAGCGCATAAAAAGCATTGGACCGAAGTTATGTTCATTGATAAAGCACGGATGTGGCTTCACTGGATGAATATCAGCTGGAAACAAGCGCCCAGAACAGTGCGTAATATCAGGAGAATTCTGAAAAAATATAATATCACAAAAGGCAGATGTCTGGAGCTCGGTTGCGGTAATGGACGCATTTCGATCAATATGGCCAAGCAGGGATTTGATGCCACTGGCGTGGATATAAGTCAACTCTACATCGAAGAAGCCAGGAAAAAGGCTGAAAAGATGGGCGTAAAAACCTGTTTTGCGCAGGGTGATATCAGGAAGATCGACAAAATCGTACACGGAAAGTTTGATGTCGTTATCAGTATCTGGACCTCGATCGGTTTTTATGACCGCAGGACCGACGAGATAATATTCAAAAAGGTCGCCCGACTTCTAAAGAAAAACGGTATATTTATGATACTCAATACCATGTCGCGCGAAAGATTGCTGAGCATATTTTGTTCATCATTATATGAAGAAACAGATAAATATCTTAAACTCAACAAGATCATCTATGACAAGATGCACTCGATTATTCATAATAAGTGGGTATTTTACAAGAAAGTAAATAAGGATTTACTATATGAGGATGAGTTTGATTTTGACCTGAGAGTCTATGCACTGCCGGAGCTTGTCGACATGGGTGAGAAAGCCGGTCTGCAGTTCAAAGAGGCATATCATAGTCTGTTAACTCTGCAACCAGCGCAAGGCGACAGCGCAGCAAACTTGGTCTTTCAGATGATTAATACCCAACAATAGATGCAGTAAGAGCCAGCTCATTGAGACCCTCCAGAGAGCGGCCATATGTTCCTGTAGACAGAAGGGGGTCAGGAGGATTTTATTATGAAGATAAAAAATACAGCACAAACTATGCTTAGTGGTCTTGTTTTTATCATTGGTTTTTATATGGTCATAAAATTTGCCGGTACCTCGCTTCCGCCAGTACTTAGCGGTATTGCATTTATGATCATTGGATTTTTGTTCTTACTAAAGAAATAACAATTAGATCACGTATTCGTATCCGGGAATATTCTGGGTCCCTTCTTGTAGTAATAAGGAAGGAGGATAATCATGCGAAAAACATTACTTCTTATTTCTATGTGTTTGCTAATACTAATAGGTTGCAGCGAGAAAGATGCAGAAACAAGTATTAACCATACCAAACCGGCGGGTTCACTCGATGAAATGGAGATTGATCGAGGTTTTGCCGGAGAAATAGACGCGGAGAAACCATACAGAAGCGAAACTGAAGAAAAAATCATCAAGACTGCCTACACATCGATCAAGACTAACAGGGTCGAGGAGGCATATGACAAAGCACTCAACCTGGTCAAAAAATACGATGCAATAATTCTGAATGCCAGTATGTCAGAATATGATGATAGTGAAGAAGCACAACTTTTAATAAAACTTCCACCTGAGCATTTCATGACCTTGTTCGACGAGCTCAATACTATCGGCAAGGTTGAATCAAAGTCAATAACCGAAGATGATGTGACGGAAGAATACTATGACCTAAAAGCACGCCTGGTAAATGCGCGAAAGGTCCAGGACAGGCTGTTCGGCATTTTGAAGAAAGCAAATAAGGTAGAAGATATTCTTAAGGTGGAGAAAGAGATAGAGCGAGTCGGTGAGAAAATTGAAGTGCTGGAAGGAAAGATAAGGTATTTTGACAGCAAAGTCGATTATTCGAGGATAACCATTGCGATATACAGTAAAAAGACCCAATTTATCGACCTGAGCGATATTGGCAGGGGTTTTGGGGAGGCCATAAATTATGCGATACATTTTTTATTTATCATTATTTGGTTTATCATTATTATTATTCCATTGATAGTAGTGATCCTTGTCTTGCGACCGGTAGTTGCCTTTATTATTAAAAGGATGAAGAAGAAGAAGCGTAAAGAGTAGGGAGTACCGTGGGTTAAACTATCTTACTATTAATACTTTTTTCTTTATGCTTTTTCCGTTGGTATGTAAGACATAGAAATATACACCAGAAGTAATTTTATTATTATTAACATCTGTTGCATTCCAATTGGCAGCATGGACACCAGATGTTTGGAATTCATTGACTAAGGTTTTAACTAATCTTCCCGAAATATCATAAACCGAGAGCGAGACTGTTCCATCATCAGGTAATGCGTAGTGGATGGTGCTGAATGCCCTTGATGGATTGGGGTAAATCTCAAGCCGCAATTGACCGGCAGCATCCTGCTTTGTCTCATGGACGCCGATCAGCGACCAGTATTTAACCGTTGCCATGTCGTAGTATGTACCAATGCCAATGCTTCTGCCTATTGTATAGACATTACCCGAATCGTCCGCTGCCACAGCCAGTGCGTAATCCGTGCTGTCACAGCAATTGTATGTGACAGCCCATTTCAGGGTGCTATCTGGGTTAAATGCCAGGGTGATGAAATCATTCCATGATGTTGTACCTCTGCTGCATCCTGTAATGTAGATATTCCTATAGGGATCGATCGCCATGCATTTTCCACCTACCTCACTCGAAGGTGTATCATAGTCGTTTGCCGGACCATTATATCTTGCTGCCCATTGCAGGTTGCCATCAGTATCATACTTGAGCAATACGATGTCCGAGCCAGTGCCCAACCCCTGGCTTTGACCTGCTACATAGACATTACCTGAACTGTCGACTTCTAAACCATACCCGCCATCGCTCCCGCTCGTATCGGGATTATTGTATCTCTCAACCCACTGTTCAACTCCAATAGAATCGTATTTAATCGTTACAATATCGCTGAGCGTTCCGATACCGCGGCTCGAACCCGTGACATAGACATTGCCTGATGCATCGACTTCGATATCTCTGACCATGTCAGAGCTATCAGCCGGTCCATTATATGTTCTTGCCCAGACAGTATCACCGGTCAAAGCATCGTATTTTATCGTCACATAATCATAGCGGGTACCAGCGCTAAGAGGATTTACATAACCTGTGACATAGATATAACCATCATCCCCGGTGATTACCTTATGTCCTTTGTCATTGTAATTGCCAGAACCAGCGAATTGCGCAACCCACAACTGAGTACCGCTTGAATCATACTTAACAGTTGCAATGTCGTTCTGATACGAGAGAGCTCTACTATAGCCCGTGATATAGATATTTTCCTGGTTATCGACAGCAACCCAATGTGAAAAATCGTAACCGTTTCCTATACCATTATATCGTCTTGTCCATGCAGTATCACCGTCTGGTCGATACTTTATCGTAAGATAATCACCAGAACTTGAACTCATTGTATAACCTGTGCTATAGATATTGCCTGAAGGCCCGATAGCGATCGAACTTGCCCGCTCATTAGCACTTCCGGCACTGGCAAAATTCCGTACCCATGCGGTATCACCACCGGGCAGATATTTTATCGTAGTCCAGTCATCATTAGTAGTAGCATTATTGGTTTTTCCCGTGACATAAGCATGACCACTGTCATCGAGCGCGATCGCATATGCCCAATCAGATTCGCTGCCAGTACTCGTCCATCTGCTAGTCCATAATGTATCGACCTGAGCTGACAAAAACGCAGGCAGCAGAGTAGTGAGAAGGGCTGCAGTAAATAATAGAGCTTTAAAATATTTCATAGTACCTCCTTTAGACAACACTTTCTTATATTATACATAAAGTTTGGTATTTGTATAGAGCAGGGGAAAGAGCGTGGAGCGTCCGGATTGAATATACTTCTACAGGATAAGTACTGGCGTAACAGAGTTACGTATTCAAGAGCTACTTAACTACATATAGACTTTGTCCTGCATTTTGTTTATAATCATAACATGAAAATAATTATAATTGGCGGGACGAGATTTATTGGACCAAGTGTCGTTAAGAAATTGCATGAGCAAGGTCATACCATTGTGCTCTTTCACCGAGGAAAAAGCAAGGCTGACCTGCCTGAAGATATCCCACACATCTTTGGTGATCGCAACAGCTTAGCTGATTTTCGCAATGAGTTTGCAAAATTCAAACCCGACGTTGTGCTTGATATGGCGCCGGTAACTGAGATACACGCACAGACCGTAGTCAAAGTATTCCGTGGTATTGCAGAACGCGTTGTGGCAATAAGCAGTCAGGATGTTTATCAGGCATACGGTCTTTTGCTTGGCATCGAAGATGGTGAAATACAACCGACACCGACAGATGAAGATGCAGCGCTGCGCACAAAGTTTTTCCCTTATCGTCAGGATAAACCGAGACCTGATGATGACCCCAGAAAGATTCTTGATGATTATGACAAGATACCCGTCGAGAAAACGATCATGAGCGATACGGAATTGGTTGGCACTGTACTTCGACTACCCATGGTCTATGGTTCCCTTGATTACCAGCACCGTCTTTACTCGTATGTGAAGCGAATGGCAGATAAAAGACCGGCGATCATAATGGAAAAAAGTATGGCCGACTGGCGGTCATCAGTTGGTTATGTAGAAAACGTTGCTGATGCGATCGTTCTGGCAATTATTGATGCCCGGGCGCGAAATCGCATATACAATGTTGCAGAAAAGGAAAATTTGAAACAGTCGGATTGGGTGAAGAAAATCGGCGAAATTTTCGGTTGGCAGGGAAAGGTTATTGTGCTACCCAAGGAAAAGCTGCCGAAAAAAATGCATGCTGATTTTCGCGCTGAACAAAATCTTACCGTCGATACATCAAGAATAAGGAATGAACTTGGCTATAAAGAAATAGTACCGACGCATGAAGCGATAAAGACAACGATCGAGTGGGAACTTGAGAATCCTCCGGCAAATATCGATCCGGAAGATTACGATTACAAAATAGAGGATGAAATACTGGAAAGGCAGTAGAGAGTGGAGCGTAGGGCGTAAAGAGTAGGGAGTAGTGCGAATATATGAAACGGAGCATGGGAGAAACGGTGAAAGGGAGAACACGCTACGTAGAACGAGGAGCTTCTCGACTCGTGCTACTCGCTCGAAGAGTAAAAAGGGAGAAGAGAGTGGGGAGAAATGATGCTAAGCATGGAAGAGGATTAATGAATGAAGCTGTGAAGATAGGAAGTTATGAAGATGCGAGACAATTATGGAAATGAAAAAAGATCAAGACATCATTCCAGCGGCAGCTCCTTTCCAGCACGTAGTGCTCTCTTCCAATCCCCTTGGGATTCAAAAAGGAGTAATGCCTAGGGAGTCGAGCGCAGAGCGTTGACACGGAAATATTGTCGATTATAATAGAGAAAATAGATGACAGATACTAGACCAGAGAGATACTAGATGCTAGACAAGATAGATTCTAGATATTAGATGCTAGATACTAGACCGGATCGATGATAGATAGTAGATATTTGTAATAAAGAGCCGGGATGGCGGAATTGGGAGACGCGCTAGGTTCAGGACCTAGTGCCCGTAAGGGTGTAGGGGTTCAAATCCCCTTCCCGGCAGTAAAAGCAAATAGTGTGGAGCAGGGAGTGTTGGTTATGGGGTTAGGGGTTT
>JAUWGT010000117.1 GCA_030606265.1 Candidatus Stahliibacteriota bacterium
CTTTAGTTGAGTGAGTACTTCTATAAAATCCTGTGTATTCTCACCTATTTCTCTTTGAAATCCATCTCTTACATTCTCGGCTTCTTGTGCCATGTCCAATATGTAGGTTATTTGATAGTCTGATAGCTCAAGTCCATTGACCAAATTTATGATCTGGATCTCTCGTTGGAGCTGTTTTATCTCCAAAGGAATCTCCATCTGGCTGTAAAGCAAGGTTGTTATAAAGATAATCATTGGTTCTCCTACTAATTATGACGAATGCGGGAGGGCACTGGTTTAATGAACCAGGGCATTTGCATCTTGATTTTTTCTTAATGCCAAGTATAATTAAAAAGATGTCTAAAAAATCGATTTATGACACACTGACCCAGACAAAACCTGGTGTCCTGGCGCTTTTTGATCCCGATCGCATGGCTTTGGACAGGGTGAGCGAATTGACAAAGACTGTTTGTGACCAAGGTATCACAGGTATTCTCATTGGTTCGTCACTTCTGGTTTCACCTCATTTCGATTCATTCATTGCAGAGGTGAAAAAGAATACTGAAAAGCCAGTAATCCTGTTTCCAGGCGGTTCCCACCAAGTTTCGCCAAATGCCGACGCAATTTTTTTCCTATCGTTGCTGAGTGGAAGAAATGCTGAGTTTCTTGTGGGCGAACAGGTTAAGGCGGTATTCCTGGTTAAAGAATATGATTTAGAAGTAATACCAGTAGGGTATATCCTTGTTGAACCCGGCAATTATACAGCCGTTGAGTACATGTCTAACACGCGTCCTATCCCTCGTTCCAAACCGGAAATCGCAATGGCTCACGCGCTGACCGGTGAGTATTTCGGTATGAAATACATATATCTTGAGGCCGGTAGTGGTGCAGACCAATCAGTGCCGGTTGAGATGGTTGAAAAGGTCAAAGAAACCATTTCTATTCCGCTCATTGTCGGCGGCGGTATTAGAAGCCCTGAGAATGCTCGGGAAATAGTCAACGCAGGTGCTGATTACGTTGTACTCGGTAGCATTATTGAAAGATCGAAGGAGCAATTTGAAATGATCATGAGGAGTCTTGTATGAATCCAGCCTCTAAGAAGAAAAAGAAAGGAGCGGGATGAAGATCTTAATTGTTGGTGGTGGCGGTAGGGAGCATGCCCTTGCTTGGAAATTGAATAAAGCTAAAAAAGTCAAAAAGATATTTGCAGCACCAGGCAACCCCGGAATTGCAGAACTGGGGACATGTGTTAATATTTTGGCTTCTGATATCAATGGCTTAGTCCGTTTTGCCGAGGAGAAGAAAATCGATTTAACTGTTGTTGGACCAGAAATACCTCTTGCATTGGGTATTGTCGATGAGTTCGAGCAGAAAGGTCTGAGGATATTTGGTCCCGACAAGAAAGCAAGTCGTATCGAAGCTGATAAATCATTTGCCCGCGAGTTCATGCACCGGTTTGGCATACCGGCGCCGAAATTCCAGGTATATGACACTGCCTCTGCGGCATTGAAATACACCAAAACAATTAGCAAATACCCGGTCGTTGTTAAAGCTTCAGGTTTAGCAGGGGGCAAGGGCGTATTTGTGGCAAACACAAGAAAAGCATACGAAAAGATAATAGATGAAATACTTGTACAACACCATCTTGGTGAAGCTGGCAAGCGAATTGTTGTAGAAGAGTTTCTTACTGGTCAGGAGACTTCGATATTTGTCCTAACCGATGGCACGACAATTCTCTACTTGCCGTCTTCTCAAGACCACAAGAAGCTATACGACCGCAACCGGGGGCCAAATACCGGGGGCATGGGCGCATATGCTCCTTACCCGACAAATCGCCGCGTAAGCAGTATTGTCGAAAAAGTTATTATTCAACCGACAGTTTTGGCCTTACGAGACCAGGGCATGAATTACAGAGGTGTTCTCTATGCGGGTATTATCATTACCTCATTAGGTCCGAAAGTGCTGGAATTCAACTGCCGCTTTGGTGATCCTGAAGCCCAGGTGATCCTACCAATAATAGAAGGGGATATGCTTGAGCCGCTCCTTGCTGTGGCTGACGGTAAACTCGGCGATATAAGTATTAAAATAAAGAATCACTGGTCAATCGGTGTTGTTCTGGCTTCCGGGGGTTATCCATTTGATTATCGGGTTGGTGAGGAAATTCAGTTTAAGGAGAAATTGTCGACCAAGACAATTGTCTTCCATGCAGGTACGAAAAAGGAAGATTCGAAATTGGTTACTGCATCAGGAAGGGTACTGAATATCGTTACGACGCATGAGAATCTAAAGGTCGCAAAGCAAAAAGTCTATAGTGAGATCAAGAAAATCCATTTCAAAGGTATGTACTTTCGCAAGGATATTGGTAATTCCGGTATGAAAAAGATGAAAAGAAAGAGGCGCAAATGAAGATCTGGATATTTATGGGCAGCAAGTCTGATAAAGAGATCATGGCAAGTGCTGAAGAGATCCTTAGGAAAGAGTCAATCCCTTTTGAGACTTACGTTCATTCGGCGCACCGTGATCCTGAAAAAATCAAGGCGCTATTGGGAAAGGCAAAGGATGAAAATGTTGTCGCGATCATTGCCGGTGCTGGGCTCGCGGCTCATTTACCCGGGTTCATTGCATCTGTGACCGATATACCGGTTCTCGGAGTTCCTTTACCAGCTTCAACATTGGGTGGTATCGATTCACTACTTTCAATTGTCCAAATGCCTTCAGGGGTACCAGTTGCGACTTTTGGAATTGGAAAACACGGCGTGAAAAACGCTGCCATATTTGCTGCGCGGTTATACCATTCAATGAATGAGAAAACATCCAAGGCATAAACTTCAATTTATGATGCCTGATAGATCAGGCTATTACTACAAGTTGGAGATTAATAATGTAGTCGCCCGATCCTTCGGCATGCTCAGGACAGGTTCCTTGAGCGATTTAGGTAAACAAACGTGTTAGTCAAGATCGAAGATACGCCAGAATTTTATTCCCAACTCACAGAAAATCTCAAAGCGGGCCAGATTGTTTGTTTCCCTACTGATACTGTTTATGGTTTTGCGGTCGATGGAACAAATGATAAGGCACTGAATAAATTAGCAGAAATTAAGGAACGGAAGGGTAAACCATTTACTTTTTTTATGTCCAGAAGCAAAATAGAGGATTACGCACGCGTTATCAAAAGAAGGATCATAGAATGTTTTATTCCCGGTCCAATCACAGTGATATTAAGAAGAAACACTGAGAATTTCTTGCCGGTTGACAGTGAAAAGATCGGTATAAGGATCCCTCAGGTCGATTTTATTATTAAACTCTTAAGTAAATACGAAAACCCTTTTGCTGTAACAAGCGCTAACCGTCCAAATCAACGACCAATCTGTTCAGCATTAGATATCATCGAGCAATTCCCCGAAATTGATCTGGTTGTTGACGGTGGAGAATTAGTCTCCAAACCGTCCACAGTTATTGATCTGGTATGTACTCCACCATTAGTGAAAAGGAAAGGTGCGATCCCGATCCTTGAGATTGAAAAGGTCTATGGTCACAATGTCATGCTGGAAAAACCGACAAAGCTTAATGTGCTGTTTGTGTGTACGGGCAATACCTGCCGCAGCCCTATGGCAGAAGGTATTCTCAAGACCATGGTAGATGAAACATACTGTATTGTAAGATCAGCCGGCACTCTACCCATGAATGGTTTGCCGCCATCAGAGAACGGTGTGCAAGTCGTCGAAGAATACCGTGGTTCGATCAAAGAGCACCTGTCTCAGACATTGACCAGGGAGTTGATTGACTGGGCAGATATGATATTTGTTATGGGCTATAAACATTTTCAGCATGTTATAGATATTCAGCCAGGTGCTGCAGTTAAGACATTTCTTTTGAAAGAATACAAAAGAAAGGTGAAATATAACGAAATTTCCGACCCAGTTGGGCAAGACATTGATGCCTACCGGGAAACTGCAGAGAAGATGTTGCCTTCACTCAATCTCATCGCTCGAGATATACAAAGACGATTTGGAGAAAAAGTAAGCAGTATGGAGTAGGCAGTACGCAGTATTGAGAAAGGGAAATATACTTAATGCAAACTAACAAACTACAAAAAGCAAATCCTAAATCCGAAGCACTAAACATAAAGCAAATAATTGAAAAGGGATTATGTTATTCGTTTCTCGGCATGGCGACCCGTATGGTCTTACGGCGTAGTTGTACGGCTAAAAATAGGACGATAAACAATAAACGAATGATGATACGGGCGGCGATGCCCTATAACCATCAACGAGAAGCATACATCATTGTGGGATTTGGGGTTTCGAGATTAGGATTTAGCCGAGCAATAGCGAGGCTTTTCTCATGAAGGTGATCTTAGCGGGTTTTAATGTTGACCTTGATGCTTTAAAAGAATACAAGAAAAAGGATATTGTTCTTACCCCGGAATCAATATCAGCCGCGTACGCCCGGATCAGCCGGAGTCCCAAACCGGTTGATAGCTTGAGACAAGAGTCATGCGAAGAAGTGGCCAAAGCACGGCGTTCAAATCGCACGATTATTTTTGAAATGGGACATCATTCAGTTGCCGAGCACGCAGTTTTCAATTTTGATATAATCGGCATTTCGCGTACCGCAATTGAAGAACTTGAAAAATTCCGTCTATGTTCTTATACGGAAAAATCCCAACGCTACGTGACATTAAAAGGCGATTTTGTCGTTCCCGAGGAATTGGCTAACCCCAATTTGATCGATGATTATTACGATATAATAAAAGTCCAGAACGACTATTACAAATATCTATATAAAAAAATAAGCGTCCGTAACCTCAGAAGATCTTCCGGCAAAGCGGTAAGTAAAAGGCAAGAAAAGATATTGCGAAATTTGGCAAAAGAAGATGCGAGGTATATTCTTTCTATGGCAACGCAAACCCAGGTTGGGGCAACGATAAATGCACGTAATCTGGAGTTGATGATCAGACGGTTTGCTTCCCATAACTCAAAAGAGATCAATGAGCTTGGGAAAAAACTTTATACTCTGGTTCACAAGATAGCCCCTTCGATCATTTTATTCCATAAGGCAAACGACTATGACCAGAAGACATATCCTGAATTACAAGGATATGCGAGAAGATACGAAGTTACGAAGATTAGAAGCTCCGAGCAAAGAGGAAGGGGGGATGTAAAGCTGGTTGATCATACTCCAGATGGAGATGCGAAAATTCTGACCGCACTTTTATTCAGGGTTACGAATCAAAGCTATGAGCAGGCACTGAGGTTCGTAAGAAAAATGTCTAAAAAGAAGAAAGTTGCGCTCTTTAAAAAGTCCTGCGAGCGTATGGAATTATACGATGTCCTGCTCAGGGAGTTCGAGTTTACGAACCTGACCTTCTCCTTAATAGTTTCAGCCGGTTGTTTTGGCCAGCTTAAACGCCACCGTATCGCTTCGTTAACATGTCAGGGGTATGAGCCAGAACTTGGTTTGACGATCCCCGAATCAGTTATACAAGTTGGTGAGGAAAAAGAGTTTATAAGAATAGCAAAGAAAAGTGAAGCACTCTACAAGAAAATAGGAAAAAAACATCCTGGGGTTGGAACTTATATACTCACAAATGCACACCGCAAGAGAGTCCTCTTGCGTATAAACTTGAGGGAGCTTTATCATATTTCACGCCTGCGCGAAGATCCAACTGCCCAGTGGGATATTCGGGACAAAGCCAATAAAATGTCCGCACTTGCCAACAAGGTCATGTCAATAACTGCATCATTGCTCGGCGGTAAATCAGATTACCCAAAGATCTATCGAGCTGTATACGGGAAAAACCCAAAGATAACAGAGGTCCCGTCCTTATAATCTTACAACCCTTGACACCCTCATTGTATTGTTGATAATAAAGCAAGGAGAGGATCATGAAAAAATATATACTGGTTCTGTATATTTTACTCGTTAATTCACTTTTTGCCGTAAATTATTTTGTCGCGCCGTGGGGCAATGACGGTTATAGCGGACTTTCCTGGGATTCTGCCTTTGCGACCCTCCAGCAGGCAGCAGATATTGTTGCTGCTGGTGATTCAGTATTTGCTGAGAGCGGTGGCTATGTGGGTTTTGACCTGAGGACCGGGGGTAGCGCATCTTTGCCCATTGTCTTTATTGGTTATGGCGATACAACGACCATCATTACCCAAAATAGCGTAACCCCGGATGGCATAAATATTGAAAACGCGGATTGGGTGGTGATCGACAATTTCTACGTGGTTGGTATTCAAAGAGCAGGTATTCGTGTTGCCTTATCCGAGCATGTCGTTATAAAAAACAATATATGTAGCCATAATGGTAGATGGGGGATTTTCACGGGCTTTGCTGATTATGCAGTCATCGAAAACAATCTATGTATGTATTCACAGCAAGAGCATGGTATTTATTTTTCGAATAGCGCCGACCATCCAGTAATAAGATATAATACTTGCCATCATAATTATGGCAATGGCATTCATATGAATGGTGACGAGTCCATGGGTGGTGATGGTTTGATAACGGATGCCACAGTTGAATGCAATATTATATATGAAAATGGCGTTGGTGGAGGTTCAGGTATTAATTGCGACGGTGTTGCCGAATCAAGAATATTCAATAACCTTTTATATCTAAACCACTCAAGCGGTATTAGTCTTTACCAGATAGATGCATCAGCCGGCTCTTATAATACGAAGGTATATAATAATACGATAATTAGTGCATCGGATGGAAGATGGTGTTTAAATATTAATACTGATTCTTACGCAGATACAGTCTATAATAATATCCTGATCAATCTCCATTCCTGGCGGGGCAGCATTGCTATAGACACTTCTTCACTCCCTGATTTCTGCAGCGACTACAATATCGTCGTCGATAGGATGAGTGATGACGGCGGAAATACGACGATGACGCTCGCACAGTGGCAGGCTCTAGGTTATGATATTAATTCTTTTCTTGGTGATCCACTCGACAGCATTTTTCTTAATTGGTCGAGTGGTGATTATCATTTGAGGGAAAATTCCCAGGCTATCGATGCTGGTACAGACCTTGTCAGTTCGATCGTTCAATATGACCTTGATGGTGTTTCCAGACCTCAGGGTGCAGGGTATGATATTGGTGCTTATGAAAAACCGGAAACCGGTATTCACGAAATCATGCAGCATTTGGATCAACCTGAGCTATATAAAATTCATCAGGTATCACAATGTTTAATATTTGAAAACATGCATGCCGGAGACCATATCAAGATCTATGATATTGGAGGTCGATTGATACATAACTCAGGCAGGATCTTTGGTAGTACATACGAATTAAACACCACTGGACTGGCAAAGGGTGTATCTTTTTGTGTGATTCACAGACAATTACCAGCGCAAAC
>JAUWGT010000083.1 GCA_030606265.1 Candidatus Stahliibacteriota bacterium
GGATGCGTTGGGTTTGGGCTTGGCGAATCTCGAAGAAGTTGAGGATCAGAAGGTCAAAGTCGCCAAGTTGGATGTCAGTGGAACCCATATTGAATTAGTAGAACCGACAAGTGAAGAGAGCCCTGTTTTTAAATTCATAGAAAAAAGGGGTGAAGGATTGCATCATCTATGTTTTCGGGTTGATGATATTGAGAAGGCACTAGCCGATATGAAGAGTCACAATGTCCGGTTGATCGATGAGGTTCCGAGAATTGGCGCAGGAGGGAAAAAGATAGCATTTATCCATCCAAAGGATATGGGTGGCGTGTTGATTGAATTAACCGAAAAAGACAAAAATGCCTAGATACCTAAACACCTAAATGCCTAAAGTGAAGAATATTATGTTATCAGAACATCAGGGTATCAGAGTACTAATTTTCCGCCCGAGGTGGATCAGCCTCAGGCTGAAGAATTTAGGAATTTCGGATTTTTAGGTATTTGCAATAAGGAGGAATGATGCATATTGAGTCAAAGATCGTCCACGGTGGTCAGCATCCTGATAAAGAAACCGGTGCTCTTGCGCCGCCGATTTATCAAACATCGACTTTTGCATTCCGCAATGCTGAACACGGTGCGCGTCTTTTCAAGCAAGAGGAAAAAGGTCATATCTATACAAGACTTAGTAATCCGACGATCGATCTTCTGGCAAGCAAGATCGCTTTGTTGGAATCTACTGAGGCAGGGGTGGTTTTTGCATCTGGCCTCGCAGCCATTTTCAACGTCGTTGTGACACTGACCAAAACCGGTGAACACATTGTTTCTGATAATACCATCTACGGCGGTACTTTTGCATTGTTCAAGAGCATTCTACCAAAGATGGGTATTGAGGTGACATTCTGCAATACGGCAGATGTAGATCGACTGGGTTCTTATATTAAGGAGAATACGCGCTTGATCTTTACTGAGACGCCGGCAAATCCGACTTTGAAGATTGTCGATATCGCTCGATGTTCAGAAATCTCCCGCGCCAAGAATATCCCGTTGTGTGTTGACAATACGTTTGCTACTCCATATCTCCAAAGACCGGTAGAACTCGGTGCTGACATCGTGCTTCATTCAATGACTAAATATTTTAGTGGGCACGGCGATATCGTAGGTGGAGTTGTCGTTGGGAAAAAGGATTTCATGCATCAACTTTGGGAAGACGCAAAAGAGATCGGCGGTTGTAATTCACCCTTTAATGCTTGGCTTGTTCTGCGTGGTCTAAAGACCTTAGCCGTGAGAATGGACCGACATTGTGAAACTGCCATGAAGATCGCAAAGTATCTTGAAAAGCACGACAAGATTGAGAAGGTTTACTACCCTGGTCTTACCTCGCACCCGGATCATGAATTAGCAAAGAAACAGATGAGCGATTTTGGCGGCATGATCGGGTTTGATGTGAAGGGTGGTAAGGAAGCTGGAAAGACAATGATGAATTCAATGGAGTTGTGCATTCTTGCAGTGAGTCTGGGTGACGTAGATACACTAATTGAGCATCCTGCTTCAATGACCCATTCAACGTATTCAGATGAAGAGCTGCGAGAGTGCGGGATCAATCCTGGTTTTGTTAGAATATCGGTTGGGCTTGAACATGTTGATGATCTGATTGCTGATTTAGAACAAGCCCTTTCCAAAATAAACACCTAAATACCTAAACACCTAGATGCCTAAAAAAATTGCGAAGACATACAGTGTGAGTGATGAATTAAAAGAAAGAGCTTACCGATTTGCATTAGGTATCTTAGAGCTCGCTTCATTGTTGCCCAATACTGACGAAGGTAGGATTATGAGAAGGCAGCTTTGCAAATCAGGTACATCAGTTGGTGCTAATTTAGAAGAGGCAGATGGTTCTTTGACATTGAATGATTTTGTATATAAAGTTGACATTGCATTTAAAGAAGCTAAAGAGACAAGATATTGGTTACGAATAGTAATCGCCCGGAAATTATTAAAGGAAAAAGTAGTTAGATCTCATCTCGGTGAGTGTGTTGAGCTTATAAAGATCCTATCGACAATTATCTACAAATGTTTAAAATAGATTTTAGGTATTTAGGTATTTTGGACTTTTAGGTATTTACTTTTAAAAGGAGGTTTAATGGTTGGCGTTGTTGGCTATGGTTCTTATTTACCAAGATATCGGATTAAGGTTGAGGAGATTGCCCATCAGTGGGGTAGAGATTCTGAGACAGTAAAACGAGGTCTGATGCTCAAGGAAAAGACCGTGCCTGGAATGGATGAGGATACGATAACCATATCAGTGGAAGCTGCACGTAATGCGCTAAAAAGAGCTGATATCAATCCGGTTGAGATCGGCGCATTGTACATCGGTTCAGAATCACATCCCTATGCCGTGAAACCATCTGGTACTGTAGTGGCTGAGGCTTTGGGTGTTGTGCCGAATGTCCACATAGCGGATTATGAATTTGCCTGCAAGGCAGGTACCGAAGCAATGTTTGTTGCCCATGGTCTTGTAAAGGCTGATCTTGTAAAGTATGCACTCGCCATTGGTGCTGACACTTCGCAGGGTGCACCAGGTGATGCCCTTGAATTTTCTGCCGCAGCTGGCGGTTCGGCTTTCATTTTCGGAAAAGAAGGCATTATTGCTGAGGTCCTGGATACCTTTTCTTATACAACAGATACACCTGATTTCTGGCGTCGAGAAGGTGCGTTTTATCCGCTTCATGGTGGACGATTCACTGGTGAACCTGCTTATTTCAAACATGAGTTGGGTGCGGCAAAGGCAATTCTTGACAAAAGCGGCTATAAACCAACCGATTTTGCCCATGCGATTTTCCACATGCCAAATGGTAAATTTCCATTAGCCGTGGCTAAGAGATTGGGATTTACCAAGGAACAAATTGACGCGGGTTGGATAGTTCCATTAATGGGTAATACCTACTCAGGCTCGTCACCCACTGGGTTTTCTGCGACGCTTGATATCGCCAAACCAGGCGAGTTGATAATGCTCGTTTCTTTTGGTTCAGGTGCAGGTAGCGATGCATTTATATTTAAGATGACTGATCGAATTGATGAAGTGCGTGATAAAGCAGCGAAGCTCAAAGAGATGCTTGAGAACAACCGTATCTACCTTGATTATGGACAGTACGCTAAGTATCGGGGTAAGATCAGAATGAATGGGTAGACAATATCTAAGCACTAAATCCTAAATACTAAACAATATCAAATGACAGAAATACAAAATACAAAGCAGTATGATTTAGAGGAGAGAACTTTGAATTTCGCACGACGAGTTATTGTATTTGTAAATCGATTACCAAAGACTCTACCGAATATAGAAATAAGTAGACAGTTAGTTAAATCGTCAGGTTCTGTTGGTGCCAACTACATCGAAGCGAATGAGGCTTTGAGTAAAAAGGATTTTGTTATGCGTATTAAGATATGTCGTAAAGAATCAAAGGAGAGTCGATATTGGTTGAAGCTAGTACATGTGAGGGAGCGAAAGGACGAAAAAGAGCGAGGAGTTTTGATTCAAGAGGCTACTGAGTTGATGAAGATATTTGGTTCGATTCTTGAAAAATCGAAATGATTGTTTTGATCATTAGAATTTTGGATTTGTTTAGGTATGAATTTTCCGCCCGAGGCGGATCAGCCTCAGGCTGAAGAGATTAGAATTTAGTATTTATTTGGAAGGAGGTAAGAATGCGTGAGGTGGTAGTAATTGGTTGTGGAATGACCAAATTTGGTGAGCTCTGGAAAAAGTCTCTGAGGGACATATTCGTTGAAGCTGCCCTAAAGGCAATTGATGATGCAGGTGTGGATCATATTGATTCGATGTATGTAGGTGCAATGACCCCAGGACTTTTCGTTGGTCAGGAACACATAAGTGCTTTGATGGCGGATTATCTGGGCGTGGCTCCGATACCAGCGATGCGTGTTGAATCAGCGTGTTGTTCAAGTGGTATGGCGTTGAGACTCGGTCTTTTTGAAATTTCTTCAGGTCATAGTGATGTAATTTTGGTCGGTGGCGTTGAAAAGATGAATGACGGCGCTGATGCTACTTTCGCGCTTGCCACGGCAGCCGATCAGGAATATGAGGTGTATCAAGGCGTGACTTTTCCTGGTCTTTACGCTTTAATTGCTCGAGCACATATGCATCGCTATGGCACAACGAGGGAGCAGCTGGCTGCAGTATCAGTAAAAAATCACCACAACGGTGCGATGAATCCTAACGCCCAATTCCAAAGAGAAGTCACGCTTGAACAAGTCATGAATGCGACATTGGTTGCTGATCCGCTGACTGTGCTCGATAGTTCACCAGTATCTGATGGCGCAGCATGCGTTGTTCTCACATCAGTTGATTTTGCCAAGCAGCTGAAAGTACCGTTGGTTAAGATACTCGGTTCAGGTGCCGCCACTGATACACTTGCCCTGCATAGTCGCGAAGACATAACTGCTTTGAAAGCAGTTAAAGTGTCAGGTGAAGTTGCCTATAAGATGGCTGGTGTTAAGCCATCAGATATTGATGTGGCTGAGGTCCACGATTGTTTCTCGATCGCCGAGATTTGCGTTATTGAGGAATTGGGTTTTACTGAAAAAGGCAAAGGTGGTCCTTTCACTGAGCAGGGGAATACCGCTTTAGAAGGTAAAATTCCAGTCAACCCATCGGGCGGTTTGAAATCAAAGGGTCACCCGGTTGGCGCTACTGGTATTGCGCAAGTTGTTGAAGTGGTTGAACAGCTACGTGGCAAGGCTGGTACGCGTCAGGTGAAGAACGCAAAGATAGGATTGACTCAGAATATGGGTGGTTCAGGAGCATCATCCGTGACACATATATTCCAGATAATATAAATGCCTAAATACCTAGACACCTAAATGCCTAAAATTTGTTGGTATTTTTCTTTAGGTATTTTGGATTTTTGGACTTTTAGGTATTTGCTTTTCAAAAGGAGGTTACATGCCATCACCGAGATATCACCGAGAGATGCCTCAGAGATACCGGCTCGAAGCTGCCAAGTGTAAGAAATGTGGTAAATCGTTTTTTCCTCCACGCCTGGTATGCGCTGCTTGTGGGTCCAAAGGATTTGATAAAACAAAGTTGTCAGAAACCGGAACGATTGTTTCTTATACAATAATAAGGGTAGCACCAGCAGATTTTGCTACGCAGGTTCCCTATGCGATCGCTATTGTTGAGTCAGACAACGGTGTCCGGCTTACAACTCAGGTTGTTGATTGTAAACCCGAGGATCTGGAAATCGGCAAGAAAGTGAAGTTTGTTTTTAGAAAGTTGTATACAGAAGGACAAACCGGGATTATTTGTTATGGTTATAAGGCAGTACTTGTTTAAACACTAAATTCGAAACCCTAAATCCTAAATAATATCAAATGACCGAAACAACAAATCCAAAACGTTTTGAACATTTGAATTTGGATATTAGTATTTGTTTAGATGCGAGTTTTCCGCCCGAGGCGGATCAGCCTCAGGCTGAAGATATTAGTATTTAGAATTTGAGGTAATTATGTTTAAAATAGAATCAAAAGTAAGCGTAAACAGCGCTGATTACAAAGAGAACAAAACAGCTATGCAAGAAGCAGTGAGGGTCTTAAAGGAACGCCTTGCATTGGTGAAAAAGGGTGGTCCTGATTATATGCATAAGAAGCATAAAGACCGCGGCAAGTTCTTTGTGCGTGAGCGGCTACGCCTTCTTCTTGATCCGGATACGCCTTTTCTTGAATTGAATCCATTAGCAGCTTGGGATATGTATGATAATGGTCATCCAGGAGCAGCGATTATCACTGGTATTGGTCTTGTCCACAACAGAGAGGTTATGGTCATTGCCCACGATGCAACGGTGAAAGGTGGGACATATATTCCGGAAACCATAAAGAAGCATATTCGCGCGCAAGAGATTGCTATGGAAAATCGCCTGCCATGCATATATCTTGTTGATTCAGGAGGAATATTTTTGCCGCTCCAGGTCGGGACATTCCCTGACCGCTTCCATTTCGGCAGGATATTTTTCAACCAGGCGCGAATGTCAGCTGAAAATATCCCTCAAATATCTGTGGTTATGGGATTCTGTACTGCAGGTGGTGCGTATCAACCGGCGATGAGTGATGAGGTAGTCATTGTTAAAGGAGTGGGTACTATCTATATTGGCGGACCTCCTTTGGTCAAGGCGGCAACTGGTGAAGTTGTTAGTGAAGAGGATTTAGGTGGTGCTGATGTGCATTGTTGTATCTCTGGTGTCGCTGACCACTATGCGTTCAGTGACGAGCACGCCATTGAAATCACCCGTAACATCGTGGAGAATTTGGGTGTATCGTCAAAATTCGCGCTTACAAGGAAAGAGCCAGAAGAGCCAGCATATGATCCATCAGAACTGTATGGGATTATCCCCAGAGATCCTAAGAAGACCTTTGATATGAGAGAGATTATTGCACGTTTGGTTGACCTAAGTGAATTCCATGAATTCAAGGAATTGTACGGGCCAACTATTGTCTGCGGTTTTGCCCGTATCATGGGTTATCCAATCGGCATCCTTGCGAATAACGGAGTTTTGTTCTCTGAATCTTCTCAAAAAGGTGCGCATTTTATTACGATGTGTGCAGTAAGGAAAGTCCCATTGCTTTTCCTGCAGAACATCACGGGTTTTATTGTCGGTAAGACGTACGAGCATCAAGGTATTGCTAAAGACGGTGCTAAATTGGTGCATGCGGTAGCTAACGCCCAGGTTCCCAAGTTCACGGTCATAATAGGTGGATCATATGGCGCTGGCAACTATGGTATGTGCGGACGGGCTTATGATCCGCGACTTCTCTGGATGTGGCCAACCGCGAGGATCTGTGTCATGGGTGGTGAACAAGCTGCAAGTGTTTTGACTGATATCAAAGTGAGGACTTTGACAAAAAAGGGTAAAAAGCCTACGCCTAAAGAGATAGAAGAAATAAGAAACCCCATCTTGGTCAAGTACGAGAACGAATCAAGTGCCTATTTCTCAACTGCTCGATTGTGGGACGATGGAATTATCGATCCTTTAGATACACGACAGCTACTTGGTTTAGCTATTGCCATGGCACTCAATGCGCCGATTCCTGACCACAAATTTGGAATTTTCCGAATGTAATTCGCCTAAGGCGGATAAATGCCTAAATACCTAAACACCTAAATGCCTAAAATTTGTTGGTATTTTTCTTTAGGTATTTTGGATTTTTGGACTTTTAGGTATTTGCTTTAAAAAGGGGGTGCAATGAAAAAAATAAAACTTAAGGATATTATCAAGGATGTTAAAGACCCGTGGCAACCTAAGGATATTGTCTATATTAATGATACTGCTTTGCGTATTGCTAAAATTCAAGGTGTTTACAACTGGCATACGCATCGCGATGAGGATGAATTCTTTTTAGTACTCAAAGGAAAGATTTCCATTGATACGGAAGAAGGCGCAGTCGAGCTCAGAGAGAATGAAGGTTATCTGGTGGAAAAAGGGAAGCGGCACCGTTCGCGTGCAAAAAAACCTGCCTGGATTTTGCTTGTCGAACCGACTCGAACCAAAACCTTAGGAGAAGATAATCAATGACAAATGCCAAAGGCTAAACATCAAAGGAATGTCAAAGCCTCAATGCTTTGATTTGACATTGGACATTTGGATTTCATTTGGCATTTCTGATTTGAAATTTGTAATTAAGAAATAGGGGGATATAGTTTATGCGAGAAGAAGACCTACAAACAATCTTGTATGATATTGAAAACAAAGTCGCAAAGGTGACTTTCAACCGTCCTGATGTTCATAACGCCTTCAATGACATAATGATAAAGGAGTTGAGTGAGGTTTTTGACTGTATCGCCGAGAACAACGACGTACGGGTGGTCATTCTAACTGGTAAAGGTAAGTCTTTTTGTGCGGGCGCTGACCTGAACTGGATGCGCCGGGTCAAGGATTATTCTTATGAAGACAATCTAAAAGGGTCTTTAAAACTGGCTGATATGTTTTATAAAATCTATGCTTCACCAAAACCGACAATCGCTCGAGTTAACGGTGTCGCAATTGGTGGTGGCACTGGGTTTGTTGCAGTATGCGATATTGTTATTGCTGCAGACCAAGCAAAGTTCAGTTTTAGCGAAGTGAAAATAGGTCTTATTCCGGCATGCATTTCACCTTACGTAATGAAAAAATGCGGTGAAGGTAAATGTCGTGAATTTTTTTTAACCGGTGAAAGGTTAACTGCTGAGAGAGCCCATGCTGCGGGTTTAATCAATATGGTCGTTCCTCATGGTGAACTCGATGATGTTGTGGGCGAATTGGTGAAGAGGTTATTATCGAGTGGTCCAGAGGCAATCACCAAATGCAAGGAGTTATTACGCAATGTTGCACAGATGCCCTTTGATGAGGCAAGAAAATATACTGCCGAGGTGATTGCTAAGCTGAGGATATCAAACGAGGGGCAGGAAGGGATGGCAGCATTTTTTGACAAGAGAAAACCGAAATGGGACAAATAGTTAAATTCTCCCGCTATGCGGGATCCACGATTTACCTATACTATATAATCGACAATGATAAATCGGGACAAGCTCCAAGAACTTGATCTATGTTTAAAAAGATTCTAATAGCCAACCGGGGTGAGATTGCAATTCGCATCGCCCGTGCATGTCATGAAATGGGTATTGCAACAATCGGCGTATATTCCACGGTTGATGTCAATTCACGCCACCTTTGGCATATGGATGAGGCGGTCTGCATTGGCGAACCGGCGGCTCAGGCGAGCTATTTGAACATGAAGACTATCATTGAGCAAGCACGCCAAACCGGTGCTCAAGCAATTCATCCAGGTTATGGTTTTTTGGCAGAAAATGCATTGTTTGTGAGAGCCTGTGAAGAAGCTGGGATTGTCTTTATCGGACCAAGTTCCAAGGCGATGATCCTTGTCGGTGATAAGGTGGCATCGCGCAATACAGTAAAACGGGTTGATGTACCGATTATCCCGGGCATGGAAGCCAGTAGTGCAGATTTAGCTGCGTATAGAACTATGGCGGATCAAGTAGGTTACCCAGTTATTGTTAAGGCGTCTATGGGTGGCGGCGGTAAAGGTATGAGAATTGTTCGTAGTGAAAAGGAACTTGAAGCGAGTATTGCAGCTGGACAAAGAGAGGCTCAGAGCGCCTTCGGTGATGCTACGGTTTACCTTGAGAAATATATCCAGAACCCACGGCATATTGAGTTTCAAGTTGTTCGGGATACTCATGGTAATGTTGTGCATTTGTACGAACGCGAGTGTTCTATTCAACGTCGTCACCAAAAGATAGTTGAGGAGACACCTTCGCCAGCCCTCGATAATGTTCTGCGTGCTAAAATGGGTGAAGCGGCAAAAAGCGTTATTGAAGCTGCTGATTATACGAATGCTGGTACAGTTGAGTTTCTCGTTGACCATAACAGGAAATTCTATTTTCTGGAAGTGAACGCACGGGTTCAAGTTGAGCATCCTATTACGGAGATGGTTACTGGTGTAGATATAGTTCGTCATCAAATCCTGATTGCCGCTGGAGGAGAACTGGAGTTCCGGCAAAAAGACATAAGTCAGCGCGGGCATGCAATAGAATCACGTATTTACGCTGAAGACCCAGATAGTAACTTCATGCCGTCACCTGGCAAAATCCTGTTTCTCCTTGAACCGTGTGGGCCAGGTATCAGAGTAGATTCAGGGATATATCAAGGTTGGGATGTGCCGCCCCATTATGATCCGATACTTTCCAAATTGATAACCTTGGCTGAGACACGAGAAATTTCGATCGCCCGTATGTCCAAAGCCTTGGAAAACTATATTATCCTCGGTATTAAAACCAATATCGGCTTCTTGAAACGCATCGTGGATACAAAGAAGTTCATAACTGGCGAATACGATACGCATTTTATTGATGACAATGAGGAGGCTCTGATCCCTCAACATGATAAGATGGCAGAGGTCCTAATCGCCGCTTCTTTGATAAAGACATTAAGAAGAACAGGGATCAGTGCCCAAATTACCTCCAAAACAGCGCAGGTTCACAAAATAACGACGCCGTGGCAAGAATTGGGTCATTGGGAAATATGCGGACATGACTAAAATGCCTAACAGGCTGCCATACCGAGATACGAATAACTATGCCTCATCTCTGCGAGTGTGTTGAGTTTATAAATGTCCTATCGACAATTATCTACAAATGTTTAAAGTGAACTTTAGGTATTTAGGTATTTGCTTATCATGGAATATAAATTTAAACATCTAAATAAGACCCATACAGTGAAAATCAAGGAATCTGATGTTGGCTATCAGGT
>JAUWGT010000178.1 GCA_030606265.1 Candidatus Stahliibacteriota bacterium
TACGTTTGTCATCAGTGATCAATATTTTCTCAATAAAGTACCTTACCTGTTCTTTTGATGCTCGACCATTACCGGTTGTTGTTAATTTTATTTTGGTTGCCGCATACTCAACCAATGGCATTTCATTTTCGAGCAAAGCAAGGATGATCGCACCGCGCAACTCAGATGATCTCATTAAAGTCTGGACATTTTTATGGTAGAACACCTTCTCAAGCACGGCCATGTTGGGTTTATGAACATCGATCAAATGTTTGATTTGCCTGCATATTTCCAGAATTTTGGCGTGGGTATCTTTTTCTTTTGATCTTATCGTACCAGCACTAATGCACTTATTATCTTCGATAATGCCATAACCTGTTGCAGTGAGCCCCGGGTCTATACCTATGACTTTCAACCTTCAGCCGAGATTTTTTCCATCAGGGCGTCGGAGATCTCGAAGTTTACATAAACATGCTGTACATCATCAAGATCATCAAGCAACCCGTATAGTTTCAGAGCTTTTTCCGCTTCTTTTTCTGATAAAGTTACACTGCTTTGAGAGATTTTAGTGATCTCACTACTTATTGTCTCGACATTGTTTTTTTCCAGGATATCCTTTACTTTGGAGAATTCGTCAGTCGAGCTAATGATTTGGTAGGTGCCATCTTCAGTTTTCACATCACTGGCACCGCCATCTAATGCGTAGGATATTATCGTATCTTCATCGTACTTACTTTGTTCAATAATTATAATCCCCCGGGCTTGAAACTGCCAGGCAACAGAACCCTGGTTGCCCAAGCTGCCATTGTGTCGGGACAGCACATGTTTGATTTCTCCGGTGGTTCGGTTGCGATTATCAGTTACAACTTCGATCAGGATTGCGATACCGCTTGGACCATATGCCTCATAGGTTACTTCTTCTAAAGTTTGGCCTTCGAGCTCACCGATTCCGCGTTTTATTGCACGGTTGATGTTTTCACTTGGCATGTTCAGTGATTTGGCTGAGTCAATTGCCGAGCGGAGTCTCGGGTTGGCATCGGCGTCACCTCCACCGCGCCTTGCGGCTATGGTTATTTCCTTTATTAATTTCGTGAAAACCTTGCCCCGTTTTGCATCAGTACTCGCTTTTTTTCTCTTTATTTTCGCCCATTTCGAATGTCCAGACATATCTTTCTCCTTTTAATAATTTTATTCAGAAAAATAATAAAGTCAATGCTCGGTGACAACCATTTCAGTTCTTACATTTGACATTTCACTAATTCTCCCTACACTTATTATGTGAAGAGGATAAAGTGGGCAGTTTTCTTTTCCGGTATCGCGGCGGTGATAGCCCAGACCCTGATGATACGTGAAGGTATTGCTTTGTTTGGTGGTTATGAGCTTATCTCCGGGATTCTGCTGTGTTTCTGGTTGGTTTGGGCTGGTATCGGCAGCTTTGTATTCTCGAAGTTGAAAATACGGTTATCGAATAAGGTAACCTATTCTATATTGCTCATTATGTTGAGCATATTCATGGTTTTTTCCATTACCTTCATCAGGTTTGCGCTGAAGATTTTCTCATTGCCGTTTGGCGAGGTAATCAGTCTCGGCAAGGTCATTCTGGTGTCCCTTGTTTCCCTCGCTCCGACCTGTCTTATTTTTGGTGCGCTTTTCCCGGCTGCTTCAAAGTTGCTAGAACCAGAAAGAGTATATCTATATGAAGGTATCGGTTCTTTTTGCGGTGGTATCGTGGTGTCCTTTATTCTAATTCATATCCTTCCGACCTATGGTACACTCTTGCTCGTGATCTGTTTGTTGTTCGCCTGCTCGTTCATTATTATTGAGAAGAAAAAGCTCTTGATCATTCCCCTGCTCCTGCTTTTTATTTTTCTCGAGATCAATCGCATTGAAAGATTTTTCCGAAGCGCGCAGATGCCTGGTCAGGAACTAATCGGTTTCCGCGAGTCCAAATATGGCATGATAGCTGTTACCAGGTCTGGCGCTCAGGTGAATTTCTACACTAGTGGTGTATATGATTTTTCTTTTCCTGATGTGTATTCCAACGAAGAAGCCGTGCACTATCCCTTGCTTCTCCATGAAAAACCAGAAAATGTTCTGCTCGTGGGTAGCGGTGTTGGTGGTTGTCTTAAACAGATATTAAAACACCAGCCGCGCCAGCTAACATATCTTGAACTCGATCCAGTTCTCATCCATATGGCTGAGCTTTACACGGGTGAATCCCTTGATAGCCTTGAGAATGTGTCTGTGGTATCTGGCGATGCTCGCTTCTACATCAAGAAGACAAAGAAAAGATATGATGTGGTGATAATAAACCTACCTGATCCAGTGAACGCCCAAGTCAACAGGTTCTATACAACAGACTTTTTTGAAGAAGCCAAGAGGGTTCTCGATAAACAGGGCATTTTATCAATTCGCATTAATGCTCCACCCGACATTATCAGTCCTTTGTTCGGTCAGCTTCTAAGTACCATAGCACAGTCATTGAATACGTCTTTTGAACATATTTTGATTCTCCCGGCGGCTAAAACGACTTTTCTGGCTAGTGATCACAAAATACCCCTGAGTAATGTTGTCAATATTTTAAAGGAACGAAGTGCTGAGAGGAATCTGGTATTGCAATATGTTAATGAATACTATTTTGACTATAACCTAACCGCGGAAAAGATGACATATATCAAAAAAAGGATTGAAACCTCTTATGGAGTTTTGAATACCGATCTTAAGCCAGTTTGCTACTATTTCACCATGATTCTCTGGGGTGGTGTAGTTTCGGAAAATATCCGTGGTATGTTTATTAAATTATTCAATATAAACCCCTTTTACTTTCTCTTGCTTTTTATCCCTGCTCTATTTTTTTTCAGGCGCCGGGCAATCATTTATCTATCAGTATTTACTATTGGTGCAAGTGAAATTTCTGCCGAGGTTATTCTAATAATTCTCTTTCAGATATATTATGGCTATATTTATTCCTGGATAGGTGCGATTATTGCATTTTATATGCTCGGTCTTGCGCTGGGTACGTTGTTTTACATGAGGTCGATGCTTTGCAGAAGAAGCACGACAAAGATCCTGTCCAATGTTGAGTTCATAATGGCTCTTTATTTTGCAGTTATACTGCTTGTTTCAATCCTGAAAATACCAGGGACAACCCTCTTGATTTCATTCTTGATCTTTTTTGGCGGTTTCATGGGCGGTCTGCACTTCCCGCTCAGTATCGCTCTTTTAAAGAGAAGGAATGCCGGTAGCGTCTATAGCGTAGATTTAATCGGTTCAAGCCTCGGCGCCTTGATAACCGCGGTGATTCTTATCCCGATTCTTGGTATTGTCTTCACGCTTTTTTTGTTCTTTGTATTCAACGCGGTAGTAGGTGTAGGTCTTAGGATATTTAGCAGTAAATAAAGCAGTCGCTTGGACATTAGATTTTTGAAAGACGTTTTGATCGTTTGGAGCGTTTATAACGTGTATATCGTTTCTTTGATTTCTTTGGTCTTTTCAGTTACTCTGTTACACCGTTACTCCGATACTGCCTATTATGTTCTTGGTGCTTGTCCCGATTTATCCCGCTTCGTGTTGTAATGTTGTAAATAGGATTGCGGGATTTATCATTTTGGATTATAATATATAGGAAAATCGTGGATCACGCAAAGCGGGAGAATTTTGCATTTTATTTAATCTGTGTAAAGCAGATTAAATAAGTCTATCGAGTGCTTCTTTATAGCGTGCGACTGTTTTTTCAACGATGTCTGGCGGCAATTCTGGAGGCGGCGAGTTTCTATCCCAG
>JAUWGT010000003.1 GCA_030606265.1 Candidatus Stahliibacteriota bacterium
CAGTAATTGCCGGCATAGTCTTTTCTATTATTGGAATATCACAGGATACGATCCTACAAGAAGATGTGCTTGCAGAAATACGGGGTCGTATTTTTGCCACCAAGGAATTCCTCATCAATGTGACCTTCATACTCTGCGCTGTATTCATCGGTATCATCTCGAATAATATGAAACCACATACTATTATTCTTGGTATTGGTGTATTTCTCTGCCTGGTAACCGGTCTTGCCGTGCTCATATATCTCTCAATACCTGCCGATACCAGAACCAAACTTTGACCCCAATCGCCTGTTGACGCAGTTCCTATTGCAGATATAATCTAAATAGTATTATGGCTGATGCGATAAGGTTCGGCGTTTCAATGGATCAATCCCTGTTAAAGGATTTTGATGAACTCATCGCAAAAATAGGTTATACCAATCGCTCTGAAGCGATCCGTGACCTCATCAGGGAACGTCTTATCCAACAAGAATGGCAAGCAAGTGATCAAGAAACAGTTGGCACGATCACGCTTGTTTATGATCACGAAATACACGAACTGACTGAGACTCTAACTGCTTTACAGCATAAGTATCACAAACAGATTGTCTCAACTATGCACATTCATCTTGATAAACACAATTGTTTGGAGGTACTTATTGTTAGAGGCAAGGGAAATGTGATCAAGAAAATCGCCGATAAATTACAGAGTACAAAAGGCGTAAAGCACGGTAAACTCATTACTACCACAACCGGACAAAAAGTCCGTTAGGAGAGCTCTGAAGAAGTATTCATCGCTCTCTCGATTACCCCATAAGTGTAATAACTTACGGGGCAGACATCGATACAAGGAAAATCGAAGATCCCGCATAGCGGGACAGTGATATTACTTGACTTTGAAATTCCCCTAGATATAATTGACTATCTGTTCCTCCTGTTGATCGTGGCGACAGATAGGATAAGTTTCGTGCGGGGCGTGGCGCAGTGGATTAGCGCGCCAGCTTGGGGTGCTGGAGGTCGTCCGTTCAAATCGGATCGCCCCGACTTATACTACTCAGTTAACGTAATCTCTCCTGCTTTCTGTAAGCCGTATTTTGTACATAACGGACCAATCAATTCATACACTACAGTGGTCGCGGTTATCGTCGTAAAGATCATCGCTCCGTACGCCGGATATAATGCCTTGGCAGAAAGAGCCACGCCCAGAGCAACACCTGCCTGGGGCACAAGGCCCCACGCCAGGTACTTTCCAATACGCGGATCAACCCGACTAATTCGAGCGCCTACTGCAACACCAACGAACTTTCCAATAACCCTGGATACAATATAGAGCAGTCCAACAATCCCGACCTGCGGAACCATGCCGATTTCCAGATTTGCGCCAACGAGAATAAAAAATGCCAGAAATAGAGCCATATCAACCTTGCGCAACGATTCGAAATATGGCGTACTTCTGTTTGATATATTGGCAATAACGACACCACTGATCATGCTCGTCAAAAGTGATGATAAATGCAATTGAATTGATAAACCAACGATAAAAAGAATAAAGCCATGGGTTATAATGAGCAATTCCTCTTTATTCCTCACAAACTTCGAGAAGTAGTGCAAACCAACCCCCAATAGACCACCGAGCACAACCGACAAAAACACATGAGCAAGTGAACTTATAATAATAGTGAAATTGACTGACCCGCTCGCCAAAGCACTGGCTAACATTATGCCAAATGCTGATAAGATCAAACACCAGGCATCATCGATTGCAACTACTCGCAAAAGCATTTCAGTAACCGTCCCTCGAGCACGATATTCCCTAATGATCATGACTGTAGCCGCCGGTGCGGTGGCAGCTGCAGCCGCACCAAGCACAAAAGAAGGCGCTATCGCTGTGTTTCTCAAAACTGCATACGTAATCAATACAAGTGTAACAAGAATCGAGGCAAAACTTGCTTCTAAAAGGGATATCCAGATCACTGGAGAACCTGATGCTTTAATGCTTTTCATCGTAAAATTTGCGCCGAGTGAAAATGCGATTATCCCCAAAACGAAGTTCGATATAAAATCAGAGAGCATCATTATCCTTACCGGTATGAGATTCAGTAATGTGGGTCCGATGAGAATACCAACCAAAAGATATGTTGTTACCGCAGGAAAATGGACTTTACGCAACAACTTGGCGCCGAAATAACCAGTGATAATGATTAAAGCTAAACCAAGAGTGCTATTCAGTTGATGGAATCTCCCCAACTTTAATCAAACTAATCTTTGTAAGAAGTGGACCTACTAATTCAAAGATCACTGTTGTTGCTGCGATCACTGTGAATATGTAATTACCAAAATCAGGAAAAGTTGATTTGGCGACGAGCCCAATGCCAAGCGCGACACCAGCCTGCGGCGTCAGACTCAACCCTATCCAATTCTCAATTGGCTTGGGTGCCTTGCTTATTCTCGCACCGAGTTTTGCACCGTACACTTTTCCGATAACACGAAAGATGATGTATAGCACACCCACAATACCCATTTTATGAAGAATTGTGAAGTCTAAATGTGCGCCGGCAAGAATGAAGAAAATCAGATAGAGCGGTGCATCAACGGTTCTTATAACCTCAAAGAATTTGTAATTCTCGCGCGCCAGATTGATCACAACAATACCCATCATCATTGAAGACAGTAAAATCGATACATGTATAGCAATAGAAAATCCAACGTTCAATAATATCAAACCAAAAATATAAACCAAGAACTCCTCAGAAGTTTTAACAAAGCGCCTTAGAAAGGAAAAGAGATAACCAAATGACGCACCGATAATAAGGGCTCCAAATATCTCACCTACACCAGCAAAGACTATCGAGATCTGAAATACGTCCGCTCTCATGGCATTAGCAAACGCAATTGCCAAAGCAGCCAGCATAAGACACCAGGCATCATCAATGGCAACAACCTTAAGAAGCATTTCAGTAAAAAACCCACTGGCGCGATACTCACGGATGACCAAAACAGTCGCCGCAGGAGCAGTCGCCGAAGCCGCTGCGCCAAGCACAATTGCCGGATACATTGGTTGCCCAACAATGATCAGATAAGAAATAATTGCTCCCGAAACAAGCAGCCATGTTGCCAATGCTGCCATAAGAGAGATCCACATCACTTGTTTCATGCCTTTCTTTATCTCTTCCAGTCGGAAATTCTCACCCAGGCTAAAAGCAATAACTCCCAATACCAAACTTGAGAAGAAGTCAGATGCCGCGAATATCCCCTCGGTGACGAAATCCAGAACATGGGGACCGATCAGAATGCCGACGAGAAGAAATGCGGTAACACTGGGCAAGCGAGCGTATTTCAAAAGACGAGCGCCGATAAAACCGAGTAACAGTATTAAACCAGCACTCAGGAGTGTATTCACTTTTTTATGATGTCGTATTCTTTGAAGATATATACAAAAATATCAAGTAAAGATAACATACCGACCAATTTCTTGTCAGAAACAACGGGCAGCAATTCAATATTGTGCAGTCTCATCAAACGGCGAGCCTCTTTAACTGTGGTGTCTTCCTTCACAGAAATAAAATTCGTATTAACGATATCATCAACGAGAATTAACATGCCCATTTCAGGAGATAATTCAAGATCTAAATCCTCATCATCAACGCTTTCAACAAAAGGCATTCTCTTTACGATTTCACTGATCGACCTTGAGAATGGCCTAAAGATACTGCAGATACCACGGTAGTTGACAGTACCAAGCAAGGTATTCTCTTTATCAACAACTGGAAACATATGTTGGTTAAGCTTCCTCATCAGCTTGATCAACTCAAGCAGAGTTGTTGAGGATTGCACGGAAATTATATCTCGATCCATCACCCCGGAAATTGGCAAATCTTCAATCTTCATATTATATTATAGTCGCAATCCGATTTTTTTCAATAGAAACATGATCTCATGCCAGAACTACTTTGTCGCGTCCAGATAATTTCCCTTCGTACATTGCTTTATCTGCCTGACCGATCAAGTCGTCGCGGGTTTTTGCATCATCAGGATAAGTTGCAACGCCAAGCGTAATAGAGATGTTGAATTTTTTATTACTGAATGCATAAAAGGACTCCTGGCTGATCTCTTTTCTGACCCGCTCAGCGATAACCCGGGCAGTCTTCTTGTCAGTACGAGGAAGAATGATAATGTACTCATCTCCACCGTACCGTATCACTACGTCCTCGTTTCTCACGACCCGCTTTATCCTTTCCCCGACATACCTTAGCGTTTCACTGCCGACCAGATGTCCATAATTATCATCCACGAGTTTAAAAAAATCAATATCAAGAAAGATCAGGGAAAGCACGACTTTCGATGATTTTCGGCTATTCAAATAGCTATCAAGATATCTATTACAAAAACGTACATTATATAGCTGCGTAAGGTCATCGATCAACGTGGCCTCTTCCATTTTACGGTACATGGTCGCATTTTGTAATGCAATGGTCACGTGAGCTACGAGATTCTCAAATATATCAAGGTCGTCACGGGTGAACGGTTCACCACCAATCTTATTGACGACTTCAACGACGCCGATGATTTTTTCGCGACTGCGCATGGGAACACAAAGAATTGATTTCGTGATGAATTTCGTTTTCTTATCGAGACCAGAGTAGAATCTTGGATCCTTGGATACCTCGGGAACAATCAAAGACTGACCATACCGAGCGACCCAGCCAGCAACGCCCTGGCCAACCTTCAATCTCAGGCCTAAAAGTTTCTTCCCGGCTTCACCCGCAACTGCTTCAAAGACAAGTTCGCTTTGGTCATGGTCAAGCAGCAGTATTGACCAACCCTCAGCTCTTATTAAATCTGCGGTTTTCTCCATTATGATATGGAGAATTTCTTTCGGTTTTAGAGACGAACTTATTGCCTGAACGACCTCATTAAGTGTTCGCAGTTCCTGGATCTTTTGTTTGAGTGAAGCCATTGCCTTCATGTTTGTAAGGACTTTTTTTCTATTCTTCATCGCTTTAGCGACGACTTGCTTAAAAAAATCTGCTCGGTAGGGTCTAGTGATCAATCCTTCTATACCTACGAAAATAAGTTTTTCATGATCAATTTCAATCGCCCTATCAGTTATTAAAATGATCGGAACGGTCCCGTCCATTTTCCTCAGGCGTTCAAGTATCTCCACTGCCGATCCGTCAAAGATCAGCAAGTCAAATTTCTTCTTTCTCAAACGTTTCTTGATATCTTCGAGTTTTACCACTGCAGACCAATCAAGCCCCAGTTCCTGCAAATTGCGCGCCATCGTGGCAAGCCGCAGACGATCATTGTCATAGATAAGAGCTTCCATTATGTGTTTATTACTTCGTAAATCGGTTTTATCTTCTTCTTCTTCTGATTGTAGATGCAATTATCGCTAATCCACACGTCCGACACTTCACTGCTTACAACTGCTTTCTGTTTGTTGATTTCAGCCAAATAGTGAATCCCTCGAGGGATAATAGCTATTTTATGATCACCAAAGCGATAACCATGGTTGTTAAGTCGTAAATCTTCAACTGCTCGAATGTATTTTTCGAAATCCTCTTCTTCAGTCGGGTAATCATAACCTTCGATATTTAACACCATATTCACCAAGGAAGGGAAATCGCAGATAATAACTGAACGTCCTGGCTGACGTTCTAGAGAATAGAGGTTAGCGTCTGATATGATCGGCCCAACGAGATCCGGATCACCGAAAGAATTCGCTGAGAAAACAACATCTTTAGATGGCACACCCGAGGCTATCCCAACCCCTATCCTGAAAAGGCTTTTAAACTCTGGCGGCAATAAGGCATACGTGATACCATCTAACTCAAGGGTCCTCTCAGCGACCTCTGCAAACCATTCACGATAGTGCATGAAGTTTGCGCGTATAAATTCTTCGGCTCGTTGAACCATATCCCGGGCACATAGTATCGCGCGCCTTGATGCATCCGCTGCTGGTATGAGATTAAACTCGGCCCCTGAAAAAATTGAAGAGCGCAATTTAATTCCACGACCGGTGATTGACTCAGTATAAAGATGGTTATATAGCGAACCTGAATTTTCGGCAAACCATACAAGACCGCCATCACCAGTATCCTTCAATAAAAAACCTCCATGTCGTTTGACAATCTCCGCCATCTCTTTAGCAAATTTATACTTTATCCGCTGCTCCTTAGCAGCATTGTGCAGCTTGATCCCCATATATGATGAACCCCGGATATCATAAACCATGATCGTTATACACCGGCGCAATCTCTCTACATATTTCTTCACATCTTCAGGATAAGAACGCTTCTCAATAGGTACGCTCAAAATATTCTTGCCTTCAAGACCCAAGATTTTCAAATTTGCCAAATCCCGCACAACCCTGTTTGGCTGATCACTCGCCGGTGGAAAGCAGCCAACCAAATCAAACAAACACTGCCCAAGATGTTGCGGGATAATACAATCCTTGATAAAATTACGGTAGGCCCGTGTAAGACCGTCAAAGTCCAAATCCACGGACAATAAACCTCGTTTCTCGAATTTATTGAGCATCGCCAAACTCGGACTTTTCTTACGGTGCAGTTGCTCAAATTCATGGATGAGTCTTTTGGTAAAAAGCTTTTGTTCATCTTTTGTCAGAGAACCAAATTTGTTATAGAACATGAATTCATCGTAGATTTCACGGGTCTTTTTACGTTTGTTGAATTCTCGTTTTTCGACATTGTTTCGAAAATCTTCTTCCTGTTGTAAGAGTCTAAGTATTTCATCTCGTCGATTTTCATAGTCCTTTAGGTGATAAATGTTACCAAGAAAAAGCCGATCTAAACGGGAAAATAGATTAGAAGTTTTTTGGGTGACGATTTTTATATCCGTCTGTTTTTCAACTTCGTTTTCAATAATGTCCCTCAAGCCTTTATCCGCTTCAAGATATAATTCCTGCAACTGTTCTTTCAGACGACCAGAATACAGATCAATGTTTTCAAGCTCTTGTTCCATTTTTGTCGTTATTCCCCGCACCACCGAAGATATTTTCCTGATTAATTTCAAGAGCGAGACTTCAGATAAATAATCAAGATACACTCGGGGTATTTTCTTGAGCGCCTCCTTTATGCTGGTAAAACCAAGCCTTTCAATATCTGAAAGCAAACCGGGCAAAAGGCTCTCCACACGGGAGGTCATAATGCTTTGGTGAACATACAGGAAAATATCAGGCGAAAAAGATACTTTCCTGAGTTCCTTTGTATAATCCTGTATGAATCTTTGTTTACCCATGTTCTTAATAAATCCAACAATGGCGTGGGGACATTTCTCAACCAGTGTATCAGGAACCGGTAACCCCATTTTCGTATGGCCGATATAAAGCGGTAGTTCATAACCATCATAATCAGCGAGCCGACGGCCCAGCCAGACCACAAAATTTGTTCGCTTCTCGAAAACTCTCAGGGATTCGTGCGAAATTCCAAGAAATTCCAACCCCTGTTTTATCGCGGTTAAATTGTACGCATAGTCACTGGCATTTATAAATCGCTCCATAAGCAATGTACATTGCCGACTTTTTTCTTCCACTAAGTTCTGAATATCAGAAATCAAGTATTTGTTCATTTCGTCGCCTCCGAGAAAACCTCAAAGAGAAACTTCCCGCGCCCGCCTTTTTCATCCTTGATCTCACCAGTTTCATCAATCTCAATATCAAAATCACCCAGCATTATCTTAAGACTACCTGGATGTGAAATCTCCTGGCCCAATTGTGTTACGAATATTTTATATAGGTCAATGATAAAACCTCTTCTTGTAAATTTCTGATTTATCCAGTATTCAAGACCCTGTTCGATATTCAGCAGAAGTGGATCGATTCTTAACCCTGCTTCACTCAAGAAAGAAAATTTGTTAACATTTAATAGCAAATTGTAAACTGTGGCATCATCAACGATTACTGTCGATTTAGCCTTTGCTTTAACCTTCGAATAGAAATTGGCTTCTCGGACAAGCATACCTGTAACATCGAGTTCACCAAAGGCATTCTTGTCCAAGAATATTTCTTTGGGGTATACTCCTGAAGCTATCCCAACGCCGATTTGAAAAATGGATCGGTATGAAGGCGGCAGGGCTGCGTAGGTAGCACCCTCGAAATTGATCTTGCGTTTTTCTGCCTCCCTGAACCAATCCTGGTATTTACCTATGTTCTCCTGCACAAAACTCTCCGCGACTTGGACCATTTCCAAACCGCTCCTTACCGCTGATAGTACACTGCCTGCCTCAAGCTCCGCGGTTTCATCGTTCTTTAGAGCCTGGTGGTTAGCTGAAAAGATGGCAATGCCGCCGTCACCAGTATCTTTTATTGGAATACCGCCGTATTTTTCGACAACCGATAACATTGACTCCTGGAAGAAATTTCTTATCTCGCTTTCGCGTTTCGCATCTCTCAATTTCGTTCCCATAAATGTGGAACCTCTGATATCATAGATAAATATCGAAACCAATTCTTTGTAGCGCGAAATATTGAGTAGTGGATGTTCACTCTTTTCCGCGGGGCTAATCTTAATGTCTTTCTCAATCATTGAAACCTTACCAGCCAAAGCCTCCTCAGCAAGGTAGCGGATACCTTCTGCCGGTACAGCATCTGATAACTTGGGATAATAATCAATCAATTCTTCTAACAGGAATGATTTAACGAGGGGTAGTATTATTTCTTTATTTATCGCTTGCACTCTTCTTATAATCTTTGCTGTGTCGTACTTCTCCTTTAGGAAACCGCTCACTCGGTACCTGTTCATCACCTCCATCGCCTCTTTATTCCCCTTGATTTCTCCAAGCGCTTCCTTAATCATCCCCTGCAACTTTTCATCATCAACTTTCTTATCGCCGCTGAATGTTAAAATTATGTACGGATCCCATTCATTTTTCATAATGAATTTTTGAAGATCGCCTGGTTTAAAATTCATAATGCCATTCAGCTCCTTCTCTTTCTGAACATATTCCTGATACTGATTTTTCAAAATGCGTAAATCGTAGGCACTGCTGATAAGATTACGGCGCAATCTTTTTATCATATTGTCGATCGATGCTTCGGTTGAGAAATTCTCCACCAGATTTACTAATTTACCTCTTATCGCACTCATCGTTTCTTTTATCTTGCTACGTGTTGCTAAGACCTTCTCATCTATTTCTTCTTTCTTATTCTTCACTATTTTCGTCTTTTCATATGCTTTCTTCTTGAGCAATTCAATGATCTCAGTGAGACTAGCTTCATCAGGGAAGAAGAAATGCTCCTTGAATATCTCGCGGACATTGTCATTGGTTAAAATCGTCAATTTATCTATTAAATTAAGAACCCTTGTTTTTGTTTCAGTATAATAGGTGGTCATAATGCTTTTTGAAATAGCGGTGTACAGATTCTCTGGTAGTCCTTGTTGAAGAAAATTCCTGGTCAACAACTTCATTGTTTCGCCGCGGTCACAGCGCGGCAAAAGTGGGATTTTCTCATATGTATCTCTGATCAATTTATCATTGACTATGAGGTCTTTTGTCAATGAATTCCTGATGTAATTGAATAGCTGGTTCACGACAACACCAAAACGTTCAGCGATCACCATCCTGTTTTCAACTGGTGTATCATAGGTATGCTTGGTCAGAAGGTCACGCAGGAGTTTTCTGTTGACAATTTCGAAAATAAGTATTTTGTTACTATCTTTGGCGACAAATCGTTTGTATATCTCAAATACATTCTCACTGTATCGTTCAAAGAACTTCTCCCATTTGTTGACCATCGATTGGTCTGACAAAAAATTCAGATAAGTAACAACAAACTCTTCTTGCAGTGAGAAAATCTTACGACCCAAATACACCAATTCCCTGCCGCCCTTATTTTCAAGTACATCAAGAAACCCATCGGCTTCGACGAATTGCTTCAATACACTAATGTAGCGCTTAAAATCGACCGCATCACGGTATGTCTTTGCGAGATTCTTATAATAAGGTGTTTCAAGTATCAATATGTCTTCGAATTCATTTCTCTGCATTGTATTTTTCCTTTGCCGCTATATGTTCTCGGAATGTCTTTGAAAAATGGTGGTGGCCATCTCCTTTTGCAACAAAATAAAGGTAGTCAACATCAGCTGGGTGAATAACGGCCCTTATTGAATTTTCGCCAGGGGAACAAATCGGACCAGGTGGTAAGCCGGTATGTATATATGTATTATAATGTGATTCGAATTTTAAATCCCGTTTAGTCAATTTTGTTTTTTTCTGATATTTTTCAGGGTTGGCTATTCGCAAAGCATAAAATACCGTTGCACAAGATTCCAGAGGTCGGTTAGTCTTAAGCCTGTTCATGAAAACTTTGGCAATAATCGATCTCTCTTCCTCAATTCTGGCTTCTTTTTCAATGAGTGATGCCAGTGTTATTATTTTAAAAACAGAATCGACGTTGCGGACTTCATATTTCTCAAGATGTCTTTCGAAATTATCGAGCAGCTGCACAATAACATGAGAATCCGCTTGAGCAGGGCTAAATGAGTAGGTATCAGGGAAAAGATATCCTTCGAGCGAACTAACTCTGAAGCCTAGCTTTTTGATAAAAACTTTGTTAGTGCATAAAGAAATAAAAGAATCTCGATTAACAATACCGTGGCTACCGAGGATATCGGCAATTCCATAAAGCGTCAGTCCCTCTGGAATAGTAACGACAATATCAGAACGGCCTCCTTCTGACAGTTTATTGATGATGTAAAGCGGATTCTTATACTTCTGCAATACATAACTACCGGATTTCAAATCTTTTTCCTTGCCTGATATCCTTAACCAGAGAATAAATTCCTCTTTGTCTCGAACCACGCGATGAAGGGCGAGGTTTTCGGCGATTTCCCGCGCTGTTGCACCATCCGGTATAGTCACTTCTGTACTACCCAGGTTAATGGGCTGTAACCAGACGAGAATAATGATAATTAATATTAGGATAGCTAGAGCCGTTCTTTTCATGTCGTGCACGTTGAACTTGATCTCAGATATTCATCAAGCATTATTGATGCTGCGACTTGATCGACTAAATCTTTTTGTTTCTTGACCTTCATCTCTTTCATTATATTCATCGCATATTGGCTCGTAAATCTTTCATCCCATAATTTGATTTCGATATCAGTCATTTTCTTTAACTGTTTGATGAACCTACTTATTTGTTCAGACATTTTAGTCGCTTCCCCTTTATGGGACAACGGATTACCAATGATGATGAGCCCAACATCACTTTCTTGAATTATCTCCAAGATCTGTCTGAAGAGTGCTTTCTGAGATTTTACTCTGATGGTTGTCAGAGGCTGAGATATCACACCTAATGGATCACTTAATGCAATACCGACTCTATTTTCCCCATAATCAATGGCCATGACTCTCATTTCTCTCTCCTATTGCGCCTTTATGATAAGCAATACCCCACAGCGGATAGAGAAAAGTATAGTGAAATATCATTAGATGTCAATACAAAAACCGTTCCTGAAAGGCTCAGCAGTTGACTTTAGTACTGATATAAATACAATAACCCATGGCTTATGTCACAATGCTGCGCCCGATAAACTGCATCATCACATTGGTTTCTGTGTGGGTAGGTGCATGGATCGGTATCGGTTATGGTTTTACCTTACCGCCTGCACTGATATTGGCCGGTATGATCGGTTTCACGACTTGCGGTTTTGGTAATCTTATCAACGATCTTTATGATATCGACATCGACAAAGTCAATAACCCCCAACGTCCCTTACCTGCAGGCAAGGTAAACCCGAAACTCGTTGTTATTTTAGCACTATGTTTGCTAATCATATCCCTGGCATTTTCCCTATCCATTAATATAACAGTGTTTTTTCTGGTGCTTGGCGTGTCAATTTTGCTTTTTACCTATGCCGCCTTCCTTAAGAAAACAACTATCGCTAATATCATTGTCTCGGCTATCACTGGTTTGAGTTTTATCCTCGGCGGGATCGTGGTAAAAAACCCAGTAAGCGTTTTTCCATTTATCTTCTCATTTTTTATCCACATGCCGCGTGAAATCATAAAAGATATCATTGATATCAAAGGCGACCAAAAAAACAACGTCGTATCAATCCCGATTGCGTTGGGTATCGAACGGGCATCAATAATTAGTGTACTCTTCCTCGGTGTATTGTGTATACTTTTGCCCCTACCTTATATCCTTGAAATCCTCTCGGTGAGATATATGATTGTCGTGCTTTTCTTTGCCTACCCGATCATAATCTATTGTTTGATCAGGCTCGTGAAAAAACCTGCAGCTGGTGAATTTTCAAAACTTAGCAGATTTCTAAAATTCGCCATGGCTACGGGTCTTGTAGCAATGTTCATATGATTATTAAAACCATCATCCTCGGTATTATCCAGGGCCTTACTGAATTTTTGCCAGTATCAAGCTCAGGTCATCTTGCCATCCTTGAGAAATATTTTGGCATCGCCGATCCGGTAGTTTTGGCGATCTTCTTGCATTTCGGTACTTTTCTTGCGACCGTGGTATTTTTCGCCAGACCTATCGCCGAGCTCTTTAAAGGTGTGTTCAAAGGTAAAAAAGCAAGCATCCATTATGCCCTAAATATTATTGTCGGTTCTGTTCCCATCATTATCTTTGCTTTATTATTGAGAACGCAAATCGAAGAGACTTTTACAAACATAACAATTATAAGTATCTTCTTGGGTGTAACCGGACTCGTGCTTATTATGACCATGATTTGCAGGAAGCACAATAAGCGAATCAGTGCCTTTTCTGCACTGGTCATTGGTTTAGCACAGATGTTTGCTCTATTCCCAGGGATTTCACGATCTGGTATGACAATCTCAGCTGGGCTATTTTCAAAAATCAGTCCTGAAGAATCCTTCAAATTTTCATTCTTATTGTCCTTACCTGCGATCCTTGGGGCCAATCTTCTGGAACTAGGAAAAATATCAGTTATAGATGACCCGATCAGTGTTTTGATCGGTATGTTTTTCAGCTTTGTTTTTGGCCTCATCGCTTTGATGATATTGCGCCGGTTAGTCCATAAGTATTTTCATCTTTTTGGTATCTATTGCTTGGTAATAAGTATTCTTATACTGCTTTTCAAATGAAGAAAATAGTATTTTGGATATTAGTTTTCTTCGTTGCTCAAGAGTGTTTTGGCAAGGTAGAAAAATATCGAAAAGACAATCTGCTGATTGAAAATATCCCAGCCATACCAGATGAATTGGTGCAGCAACTAAATCCGTATTTAAATACGCGTTATGCATCTTTTCGCGGTTGGCTACCGAATAATAAAGGCATGCTCATCCGAACACGCCTGGCTGAGGTTTCGCAAATTCATCTTGTTGAAGTACCAAAAGGCTTTCGCCAACAACTTACTTTTTCGCAAGAACCATTGAATGCAGTATATGTCTGCCCAAATGGACAAAAAGCTTTTTTCCTTTTTACCAGTGACTCGGCAGGCAATGAAAAATACCAGATTTACAAACATAACTATCAAACCGGCAAGCAGCAGTTATTAACTGATGGAAAAGCAAAGTATGGCGCTATAGTTTGGTCAAATAAAGGTAATAAATTCGCCTTTCGCAGTACAATGAGAAACGGCAAGGACTTTGATATCTACCTCGGCTCTGTTAGAAAAGGAAAAGCTTTCACAAGGCTATGTAAAAATAGCGGTTATTGGGCACCAATTGAATTCTCTCCTGATGACAAAAAACTTCTGGTAAAGCAATATATTTCATCAAATGAATCGTATTATTATATCTTGGATCTGAACACCAAGAGCTTGAGCCAGATAAATCCAAATGATTCAGCAATTGCCTATGGCGTAGCACACTGGGCAAAGCATGGATCAGGGATCTATATAGTTTCTGATCAATACAGTGAATTCAAACAGCTTCTATACTATGATTTGAAAACAAAAAATAAAAAAATCTTAACAAAAAATATACCTTGGGATATCGAAGAATTCGAGTTGTCTCCAGCTGGCGACACCATTACCTTGATAAGTAATGAAGATGGTATAAACAAACTCTATTTTCTTAACACTAAGACACATTCGATCAGCCAGGCGCGCTTACCTCAAGGTATAATATATAATATTGAGTATAAACCAGATGGTGGAAAATTGGCGATGGTTATAAGCACGCCTAAATCACCGACTGATGTCTATACCTTGGACCTCAAACATAAAACATTCACACGCTGGACCTATAGTGAGACCGCAGGTCTTGATACCGCTCGGTTTATCCAACCTCAGCTGATTCATTATCCAACATTCGATAGTGTCGACGGGGCACCGCGTCTCATCCCAGCATTTTATTTCAAGCCCACAGAATCTAAACCACCCTATCCAGCGCTAATCATCTGCCACGGCGGACCAGCTGTGCAATATGTCCCCAGTTTTTCGCCAATAACCCAATTCTATTTAGATGAACTAGGCATTGCGGTCATTGCGCCGAATATCCGGGGTTCATCTGGCTATGGAAAAGAATACATGTCCCTTGACAATACGTATAATAGGGAAAACTCGGTACGTGATATCGGTGCTCTGCTCGATTGGATTGCAGAGCAACCTGAATTAGATGCATCGCGTGTCGCAATTATCGGTGGCTCATATGGTGGTTATATGGTGCTGGCGGCAATGATCCATTATCCAAAGCGTATCCGTTGCGGAATTGAATCTATCGGTATCAGCAATTTCGTTACTTTCTTACAAAATACTGGCAAGTACCGTCAGGATTTAAGAAGGCAAGAGTATGGTGATGAACGCGACCCTGAAATGCGTAAATTCTTAGAACAGATATCGCCTTTGACCAATGCTCATAAAATTACTAAACCTTTGTTTGTAGTTCAGGGATTGAATGATCCGCGCGTACCAGTTACCGAAGCAGAACAAATTGTCAAAGCAGTACGAAAAAACAAAGTTGATGTCTGGTATCTTCTTGCTGAGGATGAAGGGCACGGCTTTGCAAAAAAACCAAACCGCGATTTCTATAATCAAGCAAAGATGTTATTCTTGAAAAAATATCTATTGGGGAAATAAACAGGTGTTGTTCAAAGTTAAAGGCGGAGCAGCCTGTATTGTTTTATGGCATTGTTATATGAATAAAAGATTTTAACGAAAAACGATTAACGAAAAACAGCTCGAACCGCGATGTCTATTAACGATCAATTAATCTGTAAGGAGGTTTTATGAAAATATTAGTCGGTTACTATTCAAAAACAGGACATACAGAAAAGATGGCAGAAGCTATTGCTCAAGGCATCAGGAAAGAAAATGTAACGGTTGAATTAAAGAAGGTAAAAGATATCAGTCCTGATGAATTGCTCGAGTTTGAAGCCATTATATTTGGTTCACCCACCTATTATGGTATCATGGCTGCAGATTTGAAACAACTGTTCGATGAAAGTGTAAAACACCATGGCAAGCTATCAGGGAAAATCGGCGGGGCGTTTACTACAAGCGGAATAATGGGTGGTGGTGGGGAAACGACGATACTAAGTATCCTTGAGGCACTCCTGGTCCACGGCATGATTGTGATTGGCGATGCGCGTACGCAGCACTATGGTCCATTGGCAATTGGGGACCCAGATGGAAATGCGATCGATACGTGCAAAAAATACGGACAGAAAATAGCCGAATTAACAAAGAAAATCTTCGGATAAGCCCCTGACAAAAAATCCAAAAGATCATTGATCGCTTTCAATATTTTATATTTAATGAAGGGCTGGTGAAAAAACACCTGATCGAGTTGCGGGTTCTTAACCAGAGTGGATCGTAACCTCTTTGATTGATTGAGGTTCCACTGTGCTTTGGAAATAAAAAAACCGTAAGTCACGACTGAAAGGGGTGAAGGATAGAAAAAGTACATTCCTTTTCTAAAAGCCCACCTTTTGTTTCTTGACTTACGGCAACTAAGTATATATTACGACTGTGAAAAATCTGTGAAATCGGTGATATTGAAGATAGTGCGGCTGATTATTCTAAATAACTAAACCCCTGATCTCTCGAACTTGTCGAGCGGTTTGCTCTTGACATCGATCCTGCTACGGTGTATATTTCATATGAAGACTGGAGGATAATCATAAAGCTATTTGTTTTATTTTTCATTATTACATCTGTCTCAGCGCACGTTCTAAATATCACAGTACCGGCGCCGTATTATCAGATCGTAGATGATAGAATTATTGCAGAAAACTGCGTCTATATTAACCCACCTGGTGCACCAAACCTGCCGGGTCGAAAAATATCCATTGCATTACCACCAGGCGCGCTTGTGCAATCTGTCAGTTTTTATGGTTCGCGAAAAAGGATTGCGCACGTGGCAATACCTCCTGCGCAACCGGCTTTACCCATGGTGAATGATGATGTGGCGAAAAGTCTTTTGAAACGATTTGAATATCTAAAAAACGAATACAGAAATTCTAAGGTGATTTATCCGGAGGGTTATGGCGTATTACTGTCAAAAGGTGGTTTGAGGAAATACGTATTGGCTGATATTATCTGCAATCATTTTGCTTATGAGCCATCGACCAAGACCCTCTACTGTACTGAGGACATCAATGTACAAATACACTATGAACTACCAGCCCAGCAGAGCGAAAGAGCGCATTTTTGGCAAGGTCTGCTCAATGATATTACTTATGACAAAATTGTCCAGGGGTTCATTCATAATTGGGAGCAAGCAAAAGTGTGGTATCATACTGATGCACCACAAAGGGCAAATGGTTATTATATAATAATCCCATCAGCACTGCAGAATTCAGTCGACACCTTGGTCATTCACCGACAAAACCAGGGGTATGATGTCAATGTTGTAACCAAGGAATATATTGAGGCGAATGTTGCTGGCGATGATCTTCCGCAAAAGATAAGGAATTACCTGCGCATGAATATGGTAGATATCGAGGCAGCACTGCTCGTTGGTTTTGCAACCGATTTACCATGGCGTTCACTTGTTCCCTTCAATAATTTACCATATAGCCCCTGGTATAATCCAGATTATTCACCCATACCAAGCGACTTGTACTATGCAGAGTTAACTGACCACGATACACTTTCCTGGAATAGTGACCGTGATTTCTATTATGGCGAGGTTTATGACGAAAATATGCAGCCTAATGGTGAAGACAACCCTGATTATCATGCAGATATTCACGTCGGCAGAATTCCCTTTAGCAATCCAAGTACAATACAAAATATATGTGAAAAGATGATCGCTTTTGATATCAATACAGATATATCTTATAAGACTGCTCCTTTATTAGCCGGTGCATTGTATTATTTTGCCAATGAAAATAACGGTGGTAATGCAAGAATGGATGGTGCAGATTTTTGTGAACAGCTCTTGATTGATTCCATCTTCGAACGGGCAAATACCATATCACTCTACGAAAAAGCCGGCATTCACCCATGTACGATTTCGTGCACTGATTCTCTAACAAGAAACAATCATATTCTCTACTGGCAAAACAAAGGTGTCATGTATGAATGTCATCATGGTAACTACAATATGTATGCGCGTAAAGTCTGGGCATGGGACGATGGTGACAGTATCCCCGAGAGCAATGAAATACAATGGCCGACCAGCTTGCATATGAGTGATGTCTATCAGCTCGACAATAACCACCCGGCAACAACATTTTTGAGATCTTGTCTGTGCGGTAAACCTGAAGTCGCAAGTCTTGGGGCTCAGCTTTTGCACCATGGTTCTTCAGCTGTAATTAGCAGTTCACGGATTTCCTGGATGACATATGCAGATCCCGGCGGCATACCCTATCACTTCTACGAAAGACTCGTAAAGGATACAACTTTAAGCAATGGGATTATTGGCAATGCATATGATATAGCTCGGACCGATTTTATGGATGTAACAGGATTTTGGTTGTGTGCTTACCATTATAACCTGTTTGGCGATCCGGCATTGCGCCAGTTTGGAAGATTTGTTGCAGTTGAAGAATCGGCTACGAAGAATATCATTACTTCTTTTTCAATATGCCCAAACCCTTCAACCGGACAAATAACGATCAGGTTAAATACTCCAGATAATAGGGAAATCAAACTTGACATATACGACAAAACAGGTCGCTTTGTTAATCAGTTTTATGCGGGATACCTAGAAGGTACTGATGCTGTGAATATTGATTTACCAGCCGGTATTTATTTTATAAAGTTTACCGATGGTACTTTGACAGAATTTAAGAAAGTAGTAGTCATCAAATAGCTCAAAAAGTCGCGTTTAAATATTATTGTGATTTGGCAGTCTGCATAATCAAGAAGACCGTTTCTTCTTGGGTCGAGCTGCAAAGGCAACACCAACTATAATAATAATACCACCGCATATACCCATTAAGATAGAAGGGATATCATTTTTCATGATCCCTTCAATCGCATGTGCCATATTATACGCATGGATGGCATTGGTCTGTGTAATTCCAATAATCAGAAGGATTACTCCAACTATGCCAATTATTATCCCCAAACTTCTCATCATTGCCTCCTTTTAGTCTTGGTGGAGATATTGTATTGTGTAAAAAGAAAAAGTCAAGTAATAAAAATAGAAAAAAAAGTTGTTTTCTGGGAATTATTGACTTTGGTTATTTTATGACTATAATTTACCTGGAGAAATCATGGCAAAAATGAAAGCAGTTGTGAAAACGAAACCAGAACCAGGTGCTGAACTAGTTGAAATCGACATCCCTACACCAAAACCTGATGAGGTCCTAGTTAAAGTTCTGGCAACATCAATTTGTGGTACAGATTTACATATTTACGAGTGGAATAAATGGGCCCAGAACCGCATACGCAATATCCCCCAGGTCATGGGTCATGAATTATGTGGCGAAGTTATTGAACTGGGAACAAATGTAAGAACCGTACAGAAAGGTGACGTAATTTCAGCTGAAACACACATCGCTTGCAATCATTGCTATCTCTGTCACACCGGCAATGCACATATTTGCATCAATGGTCGCATCTTTGGGGTTGATGTAAATGGTGTGTTCGCTGAATACGCAGTCGTGCCTTCATCCAATGCCTGGATATTAGATAAGAAAATCCCCAGAGATTTCGCGTCCGTAATGGAACCGTTGGGCAATGCAGTCCATACTGTCTTGGCTGGTGAAATCAACGGTAATACTACCTTGATAACGGGTTGCGGTCCGATTGGAGTAATGAGCATCGCTGTTGCACGAATCTGCGGAGCGACAAAGATAATCGCTACCGACATAAATGAATACCGACTCCAAATGGCAAAGAAAGCTGGTGCCGACCTGGTGCTCAATCCAAAAAAAGATGACATTGTACAAAGAGTATTGCAGGAAACCAATGGTCTGGGTATTGATGTTGTTCTCGAAATGTCTGGAGTTTCCACTGCAATTCAACAAGGTTTTGATTGTCTACGTCCGGGTGGCAGATTTTCAATCCTCGGTATACCTGACAAACCTATGGTGATAGATATCGGCAAAGCAATTGTCTTTAAATATGCTACTGTTCAAGGTATTAATGGTCGTCTTATGTTCTCGACCTGGCATAAAACATCACGTTTCTTGAGTTCGGGTCGGCTTAACCTGGACTCCATCATTACTCATCGTTTTCGTCTTGAAGAATTTGAAAAAGGTATGGAATTGATGAAATCTGGAAACTGCGGTAAAATACTGCTTTACCCCCACCCGAAAGACTAATGAACTTCTCGATGCGCTTCGCTTACTCGAAGAAAAATTGTTATTCACCCTCACCCCCGTATCAAGTACGGGGCAGGCTCTTACCCTCTCCCATCAAGAGGCTGTCGAAAAACTCCGCTTGTCATTGCGAGCGAACGAAGTGAGCATGGCAATCTCATTAATTCTCAATGCTCTCATAAGATTGCTTCGTCGTTTCACTCCTCGCAATGACGTTTATCGACAGGCTCATCAAGGGGAAGGAAATATTATGATGTATGGCTTACCCGCAATAACAGGATGAGATGATCAAAGGAATTGGTGTCGACATTAACAGGATAAAAAGGTATAATAATGTAAAAAACAAAGACAGATTCCTGAAACAGTTCTTAAATAACGAAGAGATATCTGAAGCAAATAAAACAAATAATAAAAACCACTACCCGATGGCGCTTTTCGCAATAAAAGAAGCTATTTTCAAGGCTTTCAAAATAGGATTGTATTTTGGTTCTTACTGGTACGATATTAGTATTAGAAAAGATTTCAAAGTAAATTTATCTGGCTATTTTGGGAAAATGATAAAAAGCAGGACAAGAATTTTGGTTTCCAAGACTTGTTCAAAGCAATATGCATTGAGTTTGGCTCTTATCGAAGAATAGGAGGTACTATGGGCAATATAGGTTCATATGAAGAAAAGTACAGAAATTTCGACTGGAAGATATCTGAACAGGAACTCGAATATGGAAAAGATGGTATGTATAACCTTGCCCATTATTGTTGCGACCGCATCTGTGAAAAAGGTAATGGTGAAAAACTGGCGCTTCTTTGGGAAGGTTTTAAAGGTGAAGAAAAAGAATTTACGTATCATGATCTAAGCGTATATAGCAATGTGTTCGCGAAGCATTTACAGGATATTGGATTAAAACCAGGAGACCGTATCTGCTTATTCATGGAACGTATACCTGAGCTTTTTATCTCTTTTTTGGGGACTTTGAAAATGGGTGGTATCGTACAACCCCTCTTTTCAGCTTTTGGGGAAGATGCCTTATTTACCCGATTAGAAGATGCCGGGACTAAAGCAATATTCACAACGAGAAAACATGTTAGGAAAATCAGGAGGATCCGGGACAAACTCCCTGCTCTGGCAAAAGTAATAATTGTCGATGCTGGCGATAAACCCTTGGAAAAAGATGAAATCGCTTTTTCCATGGAGGCTGCTCCAAAGCCAAAGAATTTTGAAGTTTACAAAGCTAGTCCAGAAACACCTTCAGTTCTCCACTATACATCGGGAACAACCGGTAAACCAAAAGGCGCCCAGCACGTTCATGCTTCAATAATTGCTCAGTATATTACGACAAAATGGGCGCTTGATGTTAAACCCGATGATATCTACTGGTGCACCGCTGACCCTGGCTGGGTAACTGGAACATCGTACGGCATCATCGGTCCCTGGTCAAACGGCACAACACAAGTAATCCTCGACTCCGGGTTCAGTTCTGCGAAGTGGTATCAATTTATTGAGAAACATAAGGTCACTGTATGGTACACAGCACCAACTGCCATTCGTTTGCTCATGAAAGATGGTACTGAAGTAGTGAGAAAATTTGATCTTTCTTGCCTTAGACACCTGATCAGTGTTGGCGAACCGCTCAATGCTGAGGCGGTAATATGGTCAAAAGAAGCTTTTGGTAAACCATTTTATGATTCGTATTGGCAAACAGAAACTGGCGCCATTGTTATCACGAATTATCCAGGCATGGAGGTTAAACCTGGCTCCATGGGTAAGGCATTCCCTGGTATTAAGGCAATAGTTGTCGATCAAGAAACCTTTGAGCCAATAACAACACCAGGAACAGTCGGTCTCATTGCGCTTAAACCAAGCTGGCCATCCATGTTCCGGACCTACTGGAACAACAAGAAAATGTACGACAGCAAATTCAAAAAAGGCTGGTATATCTGTGGGGATCGTTCAAGCATTGATGATAACGGTTATTTCTGGTTTGTCGGACGTGATGATGACGTGATAAATACAGGTGGCCATCTTGTTGGTCCTTTTGAAATTGAATCAGCGCTTTTAGAACATGAAGCGATCGCTGAATCAGCAGCTGTCGGCAAACCCGACCCGGTTAATATGGAAGTGGTAAAAGCATTTATTGCTCTAAAAGCAGGGTTTGAACCGAACGCTGATTTGGAATTGAGTATCATGAATTTTATAAGAAAAAAATTATCGCCTCTCGCCATGCCACAGGAAATAGAATTCGTAAAATCTCTACCTAAAACAAGAAGCGGTAAGATAATGAGACGACTTCTCCGCGCCAAGGAATGGGGTGAAGAAATCGGTGATACATCTACCTTAGAAGATGATTAAAACAAAAGTTACTATAATGCAAAAATGCTTAAAGATGTTAGAATTTACCATTATAATTTTAGGTATTTAGGTGTTTAGGCATTTTAGGTATTTGATTTATTCGAGGAGGAATTGTGAGTGAAGAAACTAAGAACTTAATCATTGATTATGTAAAAAAAGAGTATCTAGAAGAAGAAGATGAGCAAGAAGTCGATGAGAACACACCGTTAATTTCCAGCGGTATTGTTGATTCTTTTTCAATGGTTTCTCTAAAAATGTTTCTGGAAAAGAAATTTAGCGTTAAAATCCCCGATGAGAAAGCAACAACTGAAGCCTTTGACTCGGTAAATAATATTATGGATCTTCTCAAAGAGTTTAATGTCAGATGAGGAGGTATAATGGCTTATAGCGATAAAGCAAAAGATTTTTACAAAAGTGAACTGAGCGGAATGCATAAAGCCGGCACTTTTAAAGAAGAAAGGTTTATTGAATCACCCCAAGCGGCAAATATCTCGGTTGAATACCCGGTTGGGTCTCCTCCAAAAGAGGTTTTGAACTTCTGTGCAAATAACTACCTTGGTCTTTCCAGCCATCCAGAAGTTGTAAAAGCTGCCCATGAAGGACTTGACAGCAGAGGATATGGTATGTCTTCAGTCCGCTTTATTTGCGGTACCCAGGATATCCATGATAAGCTTGAGAAGAAACTGAGTGAGTTTCTTGGCACTGAAGCTACCGTGCTTTTTGCTTCGTGCATGGATGCTAATGCCGGTGTATTTGATGTCGTGCTCGGGAAAGAAGATGCGATGATCTCTGATCGTCTGGTTCATGCTTCTATCGTTGACGGCATGCGTCTGTGCAAAGCTCAGTTATATAATTACAAACACTCTAATATGGATCATCTTGAGGAAAAGCTGAAGGAAACTCAAGATTGTCGATTCCGCATGATTATCACGGATGGTGTATTTTCCATGGATGGTGATATTGCTAAGCTCGACAAAATTGTGGAACTCGCAAAGAAATATGATGCCATGGTCATGGTCGATGACTCACATGCGACAGGTTTTATGGGTAAAAATGGTCGCGGCACTCACGAACACTGTGGCGTGCTTGGAGAAATAGATATTATCACCACAACCCTTGGCAAAGCATTGGGTGGAGCATCAGGTGGCTGCGTAAGCGGACCAAAAGAAATCGTCGACCTCTGTCGACAGCGTGCCCGTCCTTATCTCTTCTCCAATACTGTACCACCGGTTATTATTACGGCAGCGAACAAAGTAATAGATTTGATTTCCAAAACAACTGACCGCCGGGATAAACTGGAAGAGAACACGAAGTACTTCAGGGAAAAAATAACAACTTCAGGTTTTGACATCAAAGAAGGTGTCCACGCCATTGTACCGATAATGCTGTACAATGCGAAGCTCGCTCAGGATATGGCGCGTGATATGTATAGTGAAGGCATCTACGTTATCGGCTTTTCTTTCCCAGTAGTGGCAAAAGGCCAGGCAAGAATCCGAGTCCAGATATCCGCCGGTCACGAAAAAGAGCATCTTGATAAAGCAATCGCTGCATTCACCAAAGTAGGTGAAAAATACAAGATACTTGGAAAAGGGAAAAAAGAAATAATTGAAATGTACGGATATTAATCCGCTTGAAGCGGATTTGGTTACGTTTGCCGGTTGCGTTGAACGAAATGCGAAACGGTTGCGTAGTCGGGATTTGTTTTGGACAAAATACGCCAAACGAATATCGACAACGAATCGCTTTTCGAAACCAAGAACCGCGTTTCGAGTTATCGAAGATTAGTAAACTATGACTAATAATACAGCAGATGTCATCATAATCGGCGGTGGTATAATAGGATGTGCCACGGGTTTTTATTTAGCAGAAAAAGGATTGAAGGTTTACCTGCTTGAGAAAGACTATCTGACCGCTGGATCTACAGGTCGCTGCATCGGTGGTATTCGGCAACAGTTTTCCACTAAACTCAGTATCAGAGTAGCCATGGAATCGATGAAAAAATTTGAGTCCATGACCGAGGTATTAGATCAGGATGTTGAATTCCATCGCGGTGGCTATCTATTTTTGGCCCATAGTGAAGCTAAGAAAACAACCTATCTTGAATTGATCAAATTGCAACAAAGTATGGGGCTTGATGTCGACTATATCAGTCGCGATGACATCGAAAAAATCGTACCAGGTATAAGCACGGATGATTTATTAGGTGGTGCTTACTGTCCAAGTGATGCTCAGGCAAACCCATTCTTATGTGTTGATGGCTATGCGAAACATATAAGAAAAAACGGCGCAGTCATCCCCCATAAAGAAATCACCAGCATAAATATCAAAGCTGGCAAAGTGAGATCAATAACGACCAATGATAATGAAACATATTATGCACCAATAATCGTTAATGCTGCAGGTCCGTTCGTAAAAAACGTTGCACAACTCGTCGACATTGATGTACCTATTGAAGCAGAACGCCATGAAGCTTTGATAACTGAACCCATGGAAAGATTCTTTGATATGATGATCGTTGATTACCGCAATGATGGATGCTACTTTAACCAGAAGTGGGGTAAAGGGAGTATTATTGGTTGCTACACACCCAAACCAAATGCCCCTGGTCAAAGCTTAGGTACTTCATTTGAATTTGTCAAGGAAATGGGACGACGAACTGGTCGCTTAATCCCCGGATTGGCAAACATAAAGATTATTCGTCAATGGTCAGGGAGTTACGAAATGACCCCAGATGGTAATCCAATCCTTGACAAAACCGATATCCAGGGGTTTTATATTGTCGGCGGCATGTGCGGTCATGGGTTTATGTTAGGACCAGAGATTGGCTCGCTCGCCGCTGATTTCATCGCCGAAGGAAAAACTTCTTATGACATCAGCACCTTTGCCCTGAAACGAGATTATACCAGTAAAGAAGTGATGAAATGATTCGATTCAAGGTTCTTAACAGAGATCCTAATTCGCAAGCCCGGACTGGTGTCTTGAAAACACCACACTATGAAGTTGCAACCCCGAACTTTATGACCGTAGCCACTCAAGCATCAGTAAAAGCAACCTCGCCTGCAGAACTGAAAAGGATCGGAGTTCAGATAATAGTAGCTAATACGTATCATTTGATGCTCCGACCCACATCAAAGCTCATTGAAAAACTTGGTGGTCTACATAAGTTCATGAATTGGGACCGAGCGATACTCACTGATTCAGGTGGATTCCAGGCTTATTCTCTAAGCCAACTAATAAAGATCAGTGATGAAGGTATTAGATTTTCATCCCACCTTGATGGCTCCAAGCATTTCCTGAGCCCCGAGCTCGCAGTTGAGATCCAGAATGAACTGGGTTCAGATATTGCTATGGTATTGGATTTCTTCACTGCTTATCCCGCACAATTCCTCGATGCCAGAATGGCAGTGGAGCGTACTGTTAATTGGGCAAAACGGAGTCTCAACGTAAAAAAAAAGTCCCCTTATTCGGCATAATCCAAGGAGCTACGTACAAAGAACTGCGCCGCGAATGCACACAACGCATCCTTGATCTTAAGTTTGCCGGTTATGGTCTCGGTGGACTCATGATCGGTGAGCCTTCATTGCTAACCAATGAAATGGTGCAGATTTGCACTGGGCTGATCCCTAAGAATAAAATGAGGTACCTTATGGGGTGTGGCTATCCTGAGGATATCCTTGAATCAGTAGAACAAGGCATTGATCTGTTCGATTGTGTCCTGCCAACACGCAATGGTCGAACCGGGATGGCGTTCACTTCCCAGGGCAAAGTGGTTATCAAAGCTGGTAAATACGCTGAAGAAGATGCACCTCTTGACAAAAACTGTCACTGTTACACCTGTCGAAATTTCTCCCGTGCTTATATAAGACATCTATTCAACACCGGTGAAATCCTCGCCGGTCGATTAGTCAGTTATCATAATATCCATTTTTATATGGAGTTAATGACCGGCATCAGAAAAAGCATAGACCAAGGGAATTTCCTGCAATTCAAGAAAAAAACAGGCAAGAATTTCGATTTTCGCGAAGGCTGATTAATATCGACATTCATCCCCACTATATCTTGTCAATATCGCCTTATATTACCCTACAATATTTTGCACCATAAATATCTCAGTTGGGAATTCTACAAAAGAAGCAATGTGTTAAACCTTATTTTTAAGCAATTTGCTCTTTGTTATCAAATTGCCTCTTGACATATAAATAATTATATATATAATAATGCAAAATATGAAAATAAAAAGGAGTAGCCATGTTCGGAAAGAAGAAAAAGGTTATTGGTCTTGACATAGGTTCAAGCCAAACCAAAATGGTGGAATTGAGCACTGGTAAGAATAGAAAACTACTTAATTACGGGCTTTCAAAAGTCTTACCTGATGCTATAGTCGAGGGAGAGATTATTGACAGGGAAGCTGTATTAGATTCAATTAGAAGTTTAATTGAAAATAGAGGATTCACTACTAAAGATGTAGTGATTGGTCTAGCAGGCCGTGACGTCATCATCAAACGGATAACAATGGATCGTATGAGTGAAGCTGATACAAGAGAGCAAATCAAATGGGAGGCTGAACAGTATGTTCCTTTTGATATCAATGAAGTTTCGCTCGATTTCGATATTGTGAACCCGAATTTTGGTGAAAATCAGCAAGAAGTAATATTAGTTGCAGCCAAGAATGAATTAATTAGTAATCTCTCCGCCTTATTAAAGGAGCTTAATCTTAATCCAATAATTGTTGACACTACCGCATTCGCGATACAAAATGTGTTCGAATATAACTACACACCTGCAGCTGACGAGATTATCTGTTTAATCCACATCGGTGCCGGAATGACAGTCATCAATGTTATAAAAGGCGGCTCGTCTTTATCGGCGCGCGATGTATACTACGGGGTAAACGCCTTTATTAGCAAATTGCAGAAAGAAGTTGGATTTAACTACGAAGATGCTGCTAATGCTGTGAAGGGTACGATCCCTGTTGGCGCATCGCAAGATTCTGTACAGGGTGTATTCGAATCATTTGTTAGCGATCTCGGAACCCAGATAGAACGCAGCTTACAGTTTCTCTCCAGTGTAACTGGTGAAGAAAAAGTTAGTCGTATGTATCTTTCTGGTGGTGGTTCTCTAATCCCTAATCTCTTAGAATATTTAAAAAGAAGACTTGGGATACCGATTGAGCTTATCAATCCGTTTAAAAACATTATTTATGACCCTACAATATTCGGGCCTGAAGGCGTCGACGTTATAGGTCCAATATTGGCCCAAGTAACTGGTTTAGCATTAAGGGGGGAGTAAAATGATTAAGATAAACTTAGCGCAGACTGCCAAGAAAAAACGAGCACCAAAGCGCAAGGCAGCAAAAGCAGCGCGCCCCGGCATTAAACTACCCTCTATACAAAGTACTGTTCTCTACATAATCGGCGTCGTTATTGTTGTCATAATCATTGGTGTTACACTACTTATACAACTCAATCAAAAAAATGGCTTAAATAAAGATATCACGCATCTCAATGGTCGACTTGAAGAGCTGAAAGTCTACAAGGCAACAGTTGATAGTCTAGAAAAAAGAGAGCGTGAATTAGATGCTTTAATCAGACCCATAAAGGAACTGAATAGAAATCGATTCTTCATCGCTCACGTTCTCGATGAAGTAGCAGCACGTATTCCTGAGTTTACTTGGTTAAAATCTCTGAATATCAGCAGTAGTGATATGCAGGTAAAAGGTGTCACTGCCTCTAACTTGCTGGTTGCAGATTTCATGAACCGTCTTGAAGAATCTGATTATATACACAATGTCGATTTGACCGTACTTGAGAAAAAAGCCGTGAAAAACCAAGAGATGATGGAATTCACCTTGACCGCTAGTGTTGGGTATCAGGAATCAATTGCGAGGCAAAAATGAATCTTAAAGAACAAAAAAATCAAAAATTACTTATGTTCTTCGTCATCTTAATTATTGTTCTAATTGTTTTCTTCTTTGTTTGGCCCTACAAAGCCAATAAAAAGGAGATAGAACAAATAACTGTTTATCGGGATTCTCTGCAAACTGAGGTTCAAAAGGCTGAAGCAGCACGAGCAAGGCTGCCTGAGCTTCAGGCAAAAATTGCACGACTCGAGATCGAATGGGAAAAAGCAAAAGAGATGCTACCTAAAGCGAAAGAAATACCTTCGCTCATTCAACAAATCTCAAATTCTGGTACTAAAGCAGGTGTGAGTTTCTTGTTGTTTAAACCAAGCGGCATCATTGCCCGGCCAAATTACTCTGAGATCCCGGTTCAGATTAAAGTATCATGTGGTTATCATCAGCTCGGTGAATTCCTGTCCAATGTCGGCAATCTTGCACGAATTGTCAATGTACCAAATATCAAGATCAAAACTGGTAAAGAACGCAGTATTCAAGCAGATTTGAGCACCATTACCTATACAGTTGCCAAACAAAAGGAGGTAAAAAATGTTCCACCTCGTAATTAGCATAGTGGGCGCAGTAATGATATTCAACCAAGCACCAACAACTCCTGCTGTAGCGGATACCCTCTTCCCTGTGGAAGAATGGACATATAAACAAGGCGGTAGAAGAGATCCCTTTGTGCCATTAGTAGGTTTGGAATTAGGAAAAGGTGGCAAAGCAAGTCATCTCAGTGTTGAGAATTTATCCTTAATTGGTGTTCTATGGGGTGATAAAGGATACTATGGTTTGGTAAAAGATGGATTAAACAACGGTTACATTCTCAAAAAAGGAGACCGGGTTGCAGGTGGCAAAGTTGCTGAAATAAATCGTCAAGGGATAATTTTCGAGATAACGCACGCAGGCGTGAAAACAAAATTTGAACTAAGGCTTCAGCAAGAGAAAAGGAGGTAAAACATGAGGAATATTTTAATCCTCACATTATTGATTTCTTTGGCAAGTGGTGCTGTCATCAGTAATCTGCACGTAGTCTCTGAGGGAGTGAATACAAAACTTCTTATAAAGGCTGACGCGCCATTTGTTGCAAATTCTTTCACTTTGAAAAATCCACCGAGAATCGTCGTTGACTGTTCAGGCGTCACGAGTTCACTCATTGGTAAAAAGTTTTCCGTCAACCGAGGTGGTTTAAAAGAATTGTCAGTAACTGGGTTCAATGAACAGCCCGATCTAATCAGAATTGTCGGCACCATGGATAATGACTACTCTTATCTCACGTTGACTGAAGGAAATGATTTCGCAGTAACGATCCTTACCGGTCTAGTCTCTACTTTCCCAAATTGGCAGACATCCGGTGCTGATATCTTAACTATTCCTCCGACAACAACATCCGAGGTTGTACCACCGGTCGTCAAGACAAAACCGGCGGGTACAATTACTGGCCGACCAATCTCTATTGACCTTGAGAATGCTGACATTCTAACCGTACTGAGAGCCTTGTCTGAATATGCCGGCATAAATATTGTTGCGGGCAAGGATGTCAAAGGAACAGTTACGGTCAGACTGCATAATGTTCCCTGGCGTCAGGCACTCGATATCATTCTCAAAGCTTCTGGCTTTGCATATCGGGAAGACCCTGGCGTTATTAGAGTTGATACGGCTGAGAACCTCAACAAACAAGACTATGATTTACCATTGAGTTCAAAGATATACAAACTAGAATTCGCCACACCTACGAAGATGCTTAATAAAATAGAGGCAATGCTTTCTCCAAAAGGTAAAGCAAACATTGATCAACGGACAAATTCTCTCGTCGTTACCGAGGTTGACCCCATTCATCAAAGAATTCAACAACTCGTAAAGCTCCTCGATACACCAACCCCACAAGTAGAAATTCAATGCAAGGTTATTGATGTAGACGCCTCTCATTCAAGGGGTTTAGGCATCAGCTGGACGCTCAAAGGGTTAGAGAGTCGGATATTAAGAGCCGATGTCACCAGTGGCCCCGAAGAATCTTCAATTGTCGGTTACGGAATATTCAATATCGGAAGTATACCGTCACTAGCCCAGCTCAATGCGATCGTTAGCATGCTTGAAGAAAGTGGTAAAGCTCAGACTATTTCTACACCCAGAATATCAGCGGTTGACAATGAACAAGCCAGTATTCTGGGAGGTCAGAGATTCGGTATTCCCACCAGAGACATGTCGGGTAATATGGTCATACAATTCTACACGGTCGGTACGAAATTAGAAGTTACACCACATATCAACTCACTGGAAGAGATTACAATGGAACTCCACGCCGAGGTTAGTGAACTCGATCGTGCATCAGCTCTTGCTGGTAAACCAATTATCACAACATCAGAAGCCGACACAAAAGTTCTCGTTAAAGACGGTCACACGGTGGTAATCGGTGGTTTTATCAGACGTAAAGAGGCTAAGTCGGTAACTGGCATACCCATTCTCAAAAGCATTCCGATACTCGGTGCATTATTCCGAGAGACAACGACAAGTGTTGAGGATCGTGAACTTCTGATTTTCATAACGCCGACAATAATAAAATAGGGAGTTTGCTTCCGTATAGAAAGTAGCGTAGATCAGTCTATTCTCGGCCACTAAAAAAGTACAGATTACGATATCTTTAGATAAGAATATGAGAATAGTTGGCGGTGATAGTAAAGGACGGCGACTTAAGGTTTCCAAAACAGGGACCAGACCAACAAGAAGTATCGTCAGAGAAACAATCTTCAACATTATTGGACCCCGCGTAAATGCGGCCAGGATCCTAGATGTCTTTGCCGGCAGTGGAGCTTTGGGTATCGAAGCAATTTCACGCGGCGCAACGGATTGTATTTTTGTCGAGAAACAAACAAAGATACTTGCCGAGAACATAGCCAAACTGTCACTCTCTGATCAAACAGAGATCATAAAAGGTGACTTTAGAGCAGGTCTGAGAAAACTCAAAGAACGGTCTTTTGACCTCATCTTTCTTGACCCACCCTATCATAGAAATTATCTTGAGAAAACTCTAATACTCATTGTATCCCATAACCTATTACATGAAGGTGGAGTCATAATTGCCGAGCACAGCCCGGAAGATAAATTTGTCCTACCTGATCATTTTTCAGTTTTCAAGAAAAAACAGTATGGAAATACCATCGTGACGTTTATTGTCCAGAGTGATAAAAACAAAAAACGAGAATAAAATGAAAAAAGCGATATATGCGGGCACTTTTGATCCCATAACCCATGGCCATATCGATGTTATCTGTCGAGCGATCAAGATATTCGATAAAATAGTCATCGGAGTAAGTAGCCGCCCGAAAAGCACTCTTTTCACCCAGCAAGAAAGAGTGGAGCTTGTTAAAACGATTTTCCGTGAAGAGAAGAAAATAACAGTCATGGGATTCTCAACCCTTTTGGTGGATTTTGCGCAAAAGTTAGGGGCTACGACAATAATCAGAGGGATGAGAGCGGTTTCTGATTTCGACTACGAACTTCAATTAACCCTTATGAACCGAAAACTAGCACCAAAGATAGAAACGGTATTCTTAATGCCTTCGGAAAAGTACATCTTCATTAGTTCGAGTCTAGCCAAAGAGATCGCGTCACTAAATGGTGACATTTCACATCTCGTTCCTCTAATAGTGATTAAAGCCTTGAGAAAAAAACTCAAAAAGAAATAACAAAGAAAGAATTCAGTAAGCTACCCCCTTGATTTTTCTGGTATTTTGGATATGATTTCCATAAAGGAGTGTATATGAATAAAGGGCTTAAGTTGTCATTCTTCATTCTTCTCATCATTGCGTGTGGTGGCGGTAAAACATCAACACCGAAATACACACCCAAACATGAAGTCGAACGGATTGCGCTTGATTTTGTGAAAAAAGTCAAACAGAATATGTATGCTGACGATGTCCATTTCTTTGAGGCGGATACTGAATTCACCATAGAAGAACAGGAACACTATTTCCGTCGCCTGGAGAAATTCGTCAAGAACCACAACTGGGCTCTGTATTTTACGGTAATCGACGTATGGAAAGATAATGATGATGCGGCTGATGTCATATTGAAAGCAAAATCAGGTGATTTTGTCATTTTCTGTCTCGGCTATTGGTACGATACTGAAAGATGGGAACTCGATGCCTATGAATTCCCAGGATTGACATTCAGTAGAGCTGAGGAAGAATCGTATGAAGATTATGTCCTGGGAATAATCGAAAATAGAAAGGAATATGGAGTTGAGTACTCAGAAAGGGAAACGATAGAGAACGAGGGATCCTATTATATGGAATACAAATAGATAATAATGCGGCATCATCTGGTTTTGTATGATAACCTATATTAGATTTTATTATTGACTCCCTTTTTGTATTCAATATAATTCATTGTATGAAATTTATCGATGAGGCGAAAATATTTATCACCGCAGGTAATGGCGGTAAGGGCTGTATATCATTTCGGCGTGAGAAGTTTGTTCCCCGAGGTGGTCCAGATGGTGGAGATGGTGGTAATGGTGGTTCGGTATACCTCATCGGAAAGAAAAACCTTCAAACCCTATACGATCTGAAAATCAAACCCCACTATAAAGCTGGTCGGGGTACTCATGGCAAAGGTAAAAAGATGGTTGGTAAAAAAGGAAAAGACGTGTTTATCAGTACCCCTTTAGGTATTGTCGTGTCAAATGACAAAAAGGTTCTGGGCGAAATACTGATCCACAACCAGAGGTTGCTCGTTGCAAAAGGCGGTAAAGGTGGTCGTGGTAATATCCATTTCATAACAAAATCAGACCTCGCGCCGCGCCGTGCTGACCCAGGTCGTCAAGGCGAAACTTACAGTCTCAAAATAGTCTTGAAATTGATTTCTGATACAGGTTTGGTTGGATTACCGAATTCAGGCAAATCAACTTTGCTGAACGCTCTCACGAATGCAAAATCACGGGTCGGAGCTTATCCTTTTACCACGCTCGCACCTAATCTCGGCGTCCTTAGGAGTATGCAAAGAAACATCGTAATCGCAGATATGCCTGGTATTATTGAAGGAGCTCACTCAGGGAAGGGTTTAGGATTGCTCTTCCTCCGACATATCGAAAGAACCAGATTGATCATCCTGGTAATCGACACATCCGTTTCGAATCCACTACGACATTATGCATGTCTTCTGAAAGAACTTAAGAATCATAGTAATAAACTATTGAGAAAGCCGCGCATTGTTGTTTTTAACAAGCTGGATCTCTTAGATAATATCCCGAAATACGACATACCAGAGAAGATTTTCTATGTTTCAGCATTAACCGGTGCTGGGACTGAAACGTTGCTAAAAACCATAGCCAATGAAGATCAAGTTTAAGCAGGATAAAGAGACGATCCTCAAATTACTCGAGAGTTCCAATATAAAAAAGAAAGTAAAAATACTTGAAAAGCTAAATGGTGTCAACGAGAAAGACAGTATCAAAATCCTGCTGAAAGTCCTGGAAGATACATCCTGGACACTGCGTGAAAAAGCGGCATACAAACTAGCTATATACGGTAATCGTGTCGTGCCTAAGCTGAAGAGACTACTTACACGCGGCTACTGGTTCACAAGAGCAGCGGCGTGTCTTTCTCTCGGTGAAATCGGTAATGTCAAAGTGGTGGATTCTTTTGTTGAACTTTTGGTAAACGACCAGAACCCAACGGTTAAAAAGGAAGCATCGACAGCATTAGCAAAACTTGCCATACAAGAACCCCTTGAATTTTCTGATATGATTCGAGATCTGACACTGGATGATGAGGTGCTTGCAAGTATTCTGAAAATAATAGAGGACACTAACCCTGACGTTCACAAAATCATCAAAGAAGAATTAGAAAATGTATGATGCCTTCGATTTCATTGATCTTTTATCAATAGATAAAATAACTGACCATATACTTTATCTTCTCTTGAAATGCTTCAAGACACCGGCGGCAATTGGCACTGCACCAGCTCACTCGTTAGCTGAAGTTGTTGGACAAGATATTGCGCATAGAATCCTCGTCTATAAACGGGGAGAAAAGACAAAACGAAAATATGATTTATTCCGCAAGCTCAACATCAAGGTTATCTCCTACAACTTTCCTGAATATCCAGTCTGGTTAAGAAATATCGTGCACTTTCCACCGATTCTATTTGTTCGGGGTCTGATCAAACCGGAGGATGAGATTTCAGTAGGCGTTATCGGCACAAGAGGAGCAACGGTCTACGGGAAAAGTATTGCTGAGCATTTTGCACAAGACTTGGCGCGTGCAGGTGTCACAGTTATCAGTGGCATGGCCAGAGGCGTTGATACAATGGCTCACAAAGGAGCTCTCAAACAGAAAGGCAGAACTATTGCCGTACTGGGTTGCGGTGTTGATATATGTTACCCACCAGAAAATAGAAAACTGATGGAAGAAATTGTGAATAATGGTGCGGTAATTTCCGAATTCAATATTGGAACGCCACCGTTCGCCCACAATTTTCCAAAACGTAATCGTATTGTTGCTGGCCTTTCTAAAGCCATTATAGCGATTGAAGCAAAAGAGAAAAGTGGAGTTATGAATACAGTGAATTGGGCGCTGGATCAAAATAAAGATGTCTTTGCAGTTCCAGGGAATATCTATTCAAAGGCGTCAGCTGGGACAAATCGGTTAATAAAAGACGGGGCTATCCCAATAACCTCGGTTGATGAAATTCTACAAACATTAAACATTCAATTCGCCAGGCAAGAAAAGGTGGATAAAAAAGCAATGCTTACCACTACGGAAATAGGTATTTGGAACAGCCTATCGCTTGAACCCACCTATCTCGATGTTTTATCAGAAACTTTGGAGCAACCTACTAGTTCAATATTAAATACTCTCTTAGGATTGGAAATCAAAGGTCTCGTCAGACAATTGCCCGGTATGATGTTCGTTAAGACCCTTGAATAGCATTACATGCGTCATATCGCAACTGGAAAGTTGCTCCCACATTTCAGAAAAATCTTTTTGTAACAGTTTAGCTATTCTAACATTGTAGTAGCCTGATTTATCAGGCATTGCAATAACGAAGTTACTGCACTAAAAGAAGCCCAATGAATTGGGCAACTACATTATTTTATACCATTTCTGGCAATTTGGCCACACTGTTTTTACCATTTTTTAGAATAGCTTACCTATTACAAAATGAAACTCTGTGTAATCAGTGAATATTCAACGCCTTCAGTGTATTCTTAAGTTGACCCCAACCCCAAATTGATTCACCGTATACTTGATGCCTTCGTTATTACCAAAGACCCAATTGCCCTCAGGCATTATTGTGAAATTATGCCCAAAAGACAGACCAATACCATACCCATACTGAAATATGTGGCGCGGCTCACGCGTCGAGTGCTCTCGACGGTCCTTCGGGTGTATGGAATAAATTATTTTAGGCGCGCAATAAACCCTGACGTTTTCAAAAATCCGCTTGCTGAAAACTAATGTTGGATAGAAATCAAAAACATAATCGGTAATAAAACCAATCCGTGTGCCCTTCATATAACCGAAACCAATTTTAAATGCTGCATCGATAACCCCTGTACAGAATTTGTATTTACCCGCAATGACACCCGCGGTCGGTGAAGAAAATTTAATTTCAAACTCGGCATCCCTGAATACGCCAAGTTTGGCAAATATGTCAAATCTTCGAGTGTCGTAGGCAGTTGAATCAACTGTGCCCCCATAAAGTGCAAAGTTATCGATCGCGAACCCCAACGAATACTCCCCCGGTCTATGCAGCTCAGCAATATCATAGGTGCAATACGACTGCGACCACACATCTGGTAAAGCCTGGGAGAAAAACAACACAGGTAATAATAGAAAAATAACTTTCATAAATAGGATTATACTGTGATTAATAACTAAGTCAATAATGAGTCAAACATCTTGCCCGCGCCCAACATTCTTTATTGAGTAACTAAGTAATTAAGTTATTAGGTGATTGAGGGAATTGTAGTCGCCTCTGCCTGAGGCAGACAGGTGATTTATCAGGCTACGTCAGGAGCAAAGCGACATGTCTTCAACAAAGTGTGTCTCCAACAGAGTATGTTCTCCGTTTCACCGTTTCTCCCATGCTCCGTTTCATATAT
>JAUWGT010000040.1 GCA_030606265.1 Candidatus Stahliibacteriota bacterium
CATACCCCATTTCTTTTAAACTAGACAGCCAGGATCATCCGAGCATTGCCCATGGTTATAGCACTGGCCTTGCTTATACCTGGTGGGATGGGGTCTCATGGAATACTGATTATGGCATTGCAAGCATTGGCTGGCTTGAAACGCGGATTCGTCTTGCTCTGGACAGTCTTGACCGACCGCATATTTTATACAACCACTGGGGTGTGGTGTTTCCCCGTTATTGCTACAAGGATACCTTTTGGTACATGTGCGGACCAGTCGAACCAGATAGTCTTGGATCCGATTGTGGTGGTAGTGACCTGAACCTTGCATTTGATAGTAATGACCAACCTCATATCTCCTATAAGTTTTCTCAAATAGATCCCCAGTCCATGGTGGGTCTCAAACATGCTAAGGGTACATTTACCGGGGTTGAGGAAACAAGAAACAAGATGCCAAAACCAAGATTTGCATTGCAGGTTTATCCAAATCCAGTTCAAGGGGTATTGAATATCAAATATGCAGTATACACGCAAACTGAAACAGAATTATCAATATACGACGTAGCTGGGGTAATGGTTAAACGAATTAAACAGGGGTATTTTGGTCCAGGGTACTATAGAGAAAAGATAGATACAGAAAATCTATCCAGTGGTGTCTATTTCATTGTTCTCAGACAAGGTAGTAATGAGGTTTCAAAGAAGTTCCTTATTATTGAATAAAGCCGATATATTCACTGTACTGAAAGATTTGTCAAGAAACCCATTAATCTAAGAAGAAATCCAGAATCCATTTATCAAAACTTGCTTTAGTACACAAATGAACTACCACCGATAAATTCCCGCAATATGGAATTCGAGGGTATCCATCGTTCATTTACCTCAGCAAAGAGGTTGAGGAAATCAATGAGGCGCTTGGCTTCTTCATATTCAGGGTAGTCCTTTTTTATGCGCTTAAGGATCGGTAGACAAAATTTCTTTTGAATAGCGGGTTCATATATGAGCGCCGAATTGAATATCTCATCAGCTTCCTCTTGGAAGGGATAGATATTTCTTTCTTCGCCATCACGGACACTGCCCCAATGTTGCAGAACGCCCCTTATTTTGTAACCACGAAAATGGGTATCGCGCACAATACGCCTGATCATACGAACATCAGTTGTTGACGCTCGATTGTGGTTATCGATATTGAGTTGCGTCAAAGCACTGACATAGATCTTGAACTTGAGCGATTTTGGCACGCGGCGCGTAAAATCTTCATTTAAACAGTGTATACCCTCAAGTAATATAATACCATCTTCAGGTAAAAGGGTCTCGCTGCCCTTATTTCTTCGACCGGTTAGAAAATTGAACCGCGGTACACGTACTTTCTTGCATTTGATGATTCTGAGTAAGTGGTTGTTTAAAAGAGGTATGTCGACCGCATTAATGGATTCGAAGTCAAGACCACCAAATTCGTCTCTTGGTGTTTGGCTGTGTGGGAGAAAGTAATCGTCAGCGGAAATAATCAATGGTCGTACACCATTTACCAGGAGCTGGATGGCTAGTCTTTTAGTAAAAGTAGTCTTGCCAGCGCTGCTCGGTCCGGCGATGAGCACTAATTTTTTCTTTTCTTTAACGATACTGTCAGCGATATAGACGATTTTCTTTTCATGGAGGGCCTCACTTATTTTAACGATTTCAGCACCTTTGTTCTGTTTTATTGCATAATTCAGCTGCCCGAGGTCATTGATACCAAGAATCCTTGCCCAGCCTTCATACTCGCTGAAGATCCGTGCTAGTTTTGGTTGGGGAACATATTCAGGTAACTTTGACATATCCTGCCAGGCAGGGAAAACGAGAATGAACCCTGGAGAAAATGATTTGAGATAGAAGAGGTCTACCGAGCCGGTTGTCTCAAGCGGCGGCATCATATAGATATCATACCTATTGAGCAATGAATAGACTGTAATACGTTGTTTGCGGATGTTTTCCAAATGGGTCACCTTACTTTCCATTTTGAGTCGTTTGAACAATCTGATAGCTTGTTTTCTCATCAGTGTTTTTCTTTTAATAGGAACATTATTCCTGATTATTCTTTTCATTTCTGCTTCAACTTTTTTCAAGAGTCCTTTATGAAATTTATTTGACAAGATACAGTAAAACCCCTTACTCATTGAGTATTCTATTCTGAGTTCGTTTGACGGAGTAAGTTTTTTCAAAGCAACGTAGAGAATCAATGATAGGGTTGACTGATACCTTCGCCAGCGGTTAAGTTTTTTCAGATCTTCGATCGCTAATTCCCGCGGTTTAGGCATATTAGCTATCCTCTTGGTCCAAATATTGCTGTGCCGACCCGGATCATGTTGGCGCCTTCTTCAATTGCGATCTCGTAATCAGATGTCATACCCATCGACAGGATAGGCAAAGAACACTTACATTGTTTCTCGATGTTAGCTTTCAACGATGCAAGAAGACGAAAACAGGGCCGCGACGCTTCTTTATCCTGGATCGCCCAACCCGGACCAATGGTCATTAATCCCTTTATTTTTATATTATTGAAGTCCTTGAGCGCTTCATAAAAAGCAATGGCATTTTCAGGTTCGATGCCGAATTTCGTTGATTCTTGTGAGGTATTCACCTCGATTAAACAATCAATTGGTGTACTTGTTTTCTTTTCGATCTCCTGGGCGAGGTGCAGCGAATCAAGGCTGTGGATCAAGCTAAATATTTTGAGCGCATCCCTGACTTTATTGGTTTGCAAATGACCTACCATATGCCAGGTTACTCGATTGCTTATAATGGCATATTTTGTTTTAGCTTCCTGGACACGGTTTTCGCCAAGGATCGTGATACCATGGGCGATAGCTTGCTCGATTTTGGGAACCGGTACGGTCTTGCTAACTGCAACAATGTGCAAGTTACCGGGGTCTCTTTTTGTTCGTCTCGCGGCATTGCTAATTTTTGTCCTGAGTTGTGCAATATTTTCTTCGATTGACATTAACCTATTATATGAAAGATTGGAGTTATGTCAATTGAGCATATCGTTCAATATCTTGTTGACATCATGGGTTTATTAAATATAATGGTAAAGAAAGGAGATCTATGGCAAGAAAATGTGCGATATGCGAGAGACATGCTCAGAGCGGTGGCCATATCAGTCACGCACATAATATCACCAAGCGCAAATTCAAGATAAATCTGCAGAGTGTGAAGGTGAAGATTGACGGAAAAGTAAAAAAGATGCTTGTATGTACGAAGTGCCTCCGTTCGGGTAAAGTCAATAAAGCATATTAAGACATGAATGTCTAGATTCAATCCTTTTGATTATCTTTTTATCTTAAGACCATTCATACTTATCCCTTGCTGGAATTTTCTGCTCATCGGCACTTACCTGGCGCAGCAGAAGCGTGGCTTCACTCCTGATATCATTTTAGGATTGATTATCTATACTGCCTTAATGGGCGGTGTGTATATACTCAACCAGATCACTGATAGAGAAACTGATAGAATCAACAAGAAGCTATTTCTACTTTCTGAAGGTTATGTGCCGGTCAGATACGCATATATCGAAATGGTTTTGCTGTGGATTGTGGCGATTCTGCTTGCTTTAAAGTTCTCCTATCTTTTTCTGATCTTCATCGGTATTTCGCTTTTACTCGGTGTATTTTACTCGTTACCACCGGTTAAATTAAAAGGCAAGCCGCTGCTCGACACACTTTCCAATGGCTTTGGTTACGGGATGATCAACTTCGCAGTTGGCTGGCTGCTTGTTCGGTCTTTTGACATGGCGATGTTTATTAAGTTTGTCCCTTATTTTTTGAGTATCAGCGCGGTTTTCATCAATACAACAGTTGTGGATATTGAAGGTGACCGTAAAGCCGGGGAAAAAACGACTGCAATCTTTCTCGGTAAACATGTTTCTTTGGTATGTTCAACTGTGCTCATGGCGGCGGCAATACTTACCGCGTACATAATGAAGGATTTGGTTTGTTTAATACCAGCCGCACTTTCATTCCCTCTTTTTGTCTTTGGAGCAGTGTATTCCCTGTTGAAGAATGAGCAAAATAGAAAACTTACAATCGCTTCATTCCGTTTGCCCGGTCTACTTTTTACATTGGTAACCGTTTATTTGTTCCCACTATATTCAATAGTCTTGCTTGTGGTATTTCTCGGTATGAGGTTGTATTATAAAAAACGCTTCAGAATAAATTACCCAACATTAGCCCAGGGTTAAAGCCAAGCCATTCTACTTCATAGAACTTATCGCAGCAGTATAACCTTTTCAGTCTTATTATAACCCTCGGTCTCAATGTCCCAGGCTAAATCGGCGTTAATGTCACAATCATTATTCTGTCTTAAAGCCCATTGTCTGGGGAAAGAATCGTCATTTGGAATAAACAATAAGTGGCCAATATAATCAGGCTCAGCATATATTACATCGGAATATCGCTTTAATGAATCAATGATTGTCTCAATGTTAGTGTTTGGATCAAAAGAAAGTCTGAATACTAGCGAAAGGTCATGAACTTTTATTGTCTGTCCATCTTCTAATTGCATTAGCGTATCTTCAACATTAAAACGACGAAAAACTTTACTGATTTTTATTAATCCCCCATTTGTTAAATAGTTCTTCAGATTTTGGTTACCTTTTATTGATTCAATATCTCCTTCTGTCTGACCTTGTGGCAATTCTACAACACCTCGCTTTAATCGTGCCAGAACTACACCCGGTACATAGTCAGCCATACAAAGTATGGGCACTAATATTATGAGAACCATCATTGCTCTCTTGAGTGTCTGTTTATTCTTGAAAATCATGTTGTCCTCCTTTCATTTGCAGCCAAAGGTCTCTATGACCTTGCCGGTTAATTGTCTTTTATTTTCTCCATCCGCATCCATTATCCATAGATGATAGATTATTTCAATTACATTTTTCTTTTCAAATGACTCTCCTCGGACAAAGACTATTTGATCTCCGCTCGGTGCCCAGGCTGGGTCACATCCACCTTCAAAAGTTAATTGAGTTTTGTTCATACCCATAGTATCCATTACCCAGATATTGATGCCTATCACTCCATGTGGGTCAATTGTGTCACGAGTTTCACCAACATAAGCTATCTTTGAACCATCAGGCGACCAAGCGGGACGATAATCATCTACTTGATTGTCAGTTAATCTTATACTGTTCTGTCCAGAAGAATCCATGACAAAAATTTCCCGGAATGATACGCTAGCAACATATCCAGTATAAACTAATCTATTTACTGATGGTGACCAGTTTGGTTCACGACCTTCACCAAGATGTTTTTTAGAATTGTCACTTAAATTTAAAATCCAAACTCCAAATGAGTCAAAACCTGAGGTATGATACGAAAAATCAAAAGCCAACAATTCATTATTTGGTGACCAATCCGGGAAGAAACAAGAACCCCAGGTCGTTAGTCGTTGAATTTCCTTTGTCTCAACATCTATTTCATAAATATCTCTGTCTCTTACGTAAACTATTTCTTTCCCATCCGGAGACCAATCTGGTAAACTACCATCAGTAAGATATTCACTCTCCTCAGTGGTTATCTCAAATAACCAGATTTCATATTAACCTTCCTTAGTATAAGCAATATATTCGCCGTCTGACGAAAAGGCAGGTTCGCATTCACCGGAGCTCACTATTGTTTTAATTATCCCATCATCTTCTTCTTTTCCACATCCAAGAATACATAACATCACGCAAATGAAAAAAATGCAGAAGAAAGGACTACAGCTATTTACGGTCACAAAACGACGTAATATCTTAATGGGAAGAATATTTCCGAAGGAATTCAGGTTGGTGTATTTTTTCATGCTTCCTCCTTTGCTAACTGCAAAGTTTTAATAAATATATGTAAACATAAGCTTTCTTGCCACAATATATCCTTAAGAAGGCTGCCCTTCTCAGAGACGCATCACTTAAGTCTATATCTATTGTAATATGAAAACATAATTTGTCAAGTGCCCGATTTGCATCAAAAATAATCGTACCGAAAGGGGGTTGTTTAATCAAAATTAGAATTTATAGTAATCTTCTTGAAAAAATGGGGACTCTTGACTATATTAATAGTCTAAACGAAAAGAGTCCCGATGGCAAGGATACTCGTCCTTTGGACGGTATAATGTCGTGCAATATAACGAGATTGTCCCGCTTTGCGAGGATTCTCGTGAAACGGAACCACACCCCGACCATTACAATTCTTAATGGTCAGGGCTCGCATTGACTGGTTTGTATGAATAGTGGGCTTAAAGCTTGGACAATTCCTTTTTGAGATAGTCGATTCTTTTCACTGGCAAGGGATCAATATTAGTTGCTCTGGCAAGGTAATAACTTATGAAGTCGCCCAACATGATAGTCCAGAACATACGCTTAAGGTCATTGTTGCCTTGGGGCTCTATTTCAATTGCACCACTGAAAAGCCTTTTGGTAATACGGTGCATTATGACGACCCTTGCCTTATTTCTTTTGTGCGCCCGCGGGTCATTGAGGAAAACCGGCAGGATCGCTGCGTTTAGTACCTCGGGTCGACCTAAACCCACAATTTCATTGTGATTCATTTCAGGGATGATATTGATATGGGCAAGGGTTTTGGCATTTTCATTTAGCTGACATTGCCAGCGAAGGGCAACCGGCATATAGGTCGATGAATTAGCATAAATAACCGGTAGTTTTTCTATGAACCTTTTAGCCAGGTTCTTTGCTTTTTGTTCAATTGTTTTCCTTTTTTTCTTTAAAAAATTCGCGAGGTTGGTCATCCCGGTTGTAGGGTTGGTGCAGATAAGATGGAATTTCCAGAGCATAAAGGGCAAAGGGGTGAATAGATACCCCAGTGCACCTCGGGGTGGCAGACCGCCAGGGATTTTTACTTTGATATCAGCTTCTTTGTTGAAAAGTTGGCCGCCTGAAGAGATAATCGCCATTTGAGTACCTTTCTTTCTCAGAAGTGCATAATTACTGAGTGTTTCTTCAGTGTTTCCTGAATAGCTGATAATAATAGCGAGCGTGTTATGGTCAATGTACTGGGGGATCGCATAATCCTTGTTTGATATTATTTGAACGCTTGGATATAACACTTTGAGGATTTCACCGCTAATACCTGAGCCACCCATACCACAGATCAGAATCTTATCAAAGGTTTTTTTCTTAATGGCTCCGCGAGGGATAAGCTGGATCGCCGTGAGCATCTGCTCCGGCATCGAGGAAATGATATCTCTCATTTTATTACTTCATCAATACCATGGAATTTTCGCTGGATAGATCGACGTAAATATCTTTTGATCTCGAGTGGTGTTCTGAAACGTAGTGCACCTTTTGCAATTTCCTCGCATTCTGGTATAGTGATGGCCCGGACCACCATTTTTGCCCGTGGTATTGACCCAGGGTTCATTGACAATTCATCGATACCCATTCCAATGAGCAGTGGTATTGCCAATGGGTCAGCGGCAAGTTCGCCACACAGACCCACCCAGATGTGAGCCTGATGTCCGGCATCTATTATCTGTTTTATCAGTTGCAAAACCGCTGGATGAAAATGATCGAAGAGTTGGCCTATTTTTTCGTTACCTCGATCTACCGCAAGCGTGTATTGGGTTAGATCATTTGAGCCAATACTGAAAAAATCGACTTGATGGGCAAGATGCGGACTCAATAGCGCGGCAGATGGGGTTTCGACCATGATGCCAAATTGTATTTCTTCATCAAAATCGATTTTCTTGGCACGCAATTCACTTTTTGTCTTTTCGAAAATAAGGTTTATTCGCTTAATCTCTTCATAATTAGATATCATCGGAAACATGATCTTCACGTTCTTGTTCACTGAAGCCCGTAAGATCGCACGCAGCTGCATTTTGAAAAAGTCCAGATCATCAAGGCAGACCCTTATAGCACGCCACCCCAGATAAGGGTTTGCTTCCTGGTAATCAGAAAAGACTTTATCGCCGCCCAAATCATAAGTCCGGATGATCACTGGAGAAGGTTTCATCTTTTTTGCGAGAGCATTATATACGTGGTATTGTTCTTCTTCAGTTGGACTGCCATGTCTTGTCAAGTAGAGAAACTCAGTTCTAAACAACCCGACACCTTCAGCGCCGTATTTCTTTGCATGTGTATATTCAGAGAAAAATTCGATATTAGCTGAGATATCAATATGACGACCATCTTTGGTCTTGGCAGGAAGTTCGCAGAAGGGCGAGAGAGCTTTTTTCAATTCTATGACCTTTTTCTTGGCGATTTCATAGAAATGAATTCTCCCAGCGCTGGGGTTTTTTATCATGATCCCCCGATCACCATCGAGGATCACTTGTTCACCATTCCCGATTCTGCCGATAAGTCCCTTTATACCAAGTACTGCTGGTATTTCCAGAGCTCGGGCAGTAATCGCGGTGTGCGATGTTCTGCCACCTGCTTCAGTGGCGATACCAAGGACACTCTTTGGATTTATCAATGCCGCCTCAGAAGGGGAAATGTCATGGGCGACAATTATGGAGCCTGCAGGTACCTCGACGACTGAACTATGCGTAAGCCCCAAAAGATTTCTCAGCACACGTGATCCAACATCCCATATGTCAGCGACTCGTTCCTTTAGATATGTATCCTTGGTAGCACCAAGTTTTTCAGCATACTCCTTAATTACTTCATGGTAGACGTACTCGGCATTGAGTTTATTGTCAACTATTCTCGCTTTTACTTTTTGGATTATTGTTTTGTCACTAAGCATCATAACTTGAGCATCAAGAAACTGAGCGAAATTCTCGCCAATTTCATAATTCAAGCGTTTCTGGATATTACGTAGTTCGTGTTCAGTTTTCTTTATTGCTCGGTCGAGTCTTTCAGTTTCGTCCTTTAGATACACGGAGAGTATGGGTGTCTGAAAGACTTCAATGTGCTTTGTTTCATAGATAAATACTTTTCCCTGGGCAATGCCCTGAGAAACCGCGATTCCCTTTAATATTCTTTCTCTTGGCATCAGTCGTGTCCTTCCAGTATTTTCCGCAGCGTTTTAAAGGCGTCCTTTTCATCCTTACCTTCACATGTCAGGATGACAATACTACCCTTCTCGCATGCCAGTGTCAAAATTCCCATAATGGACTTACCGCTTACTTCAATATCCTCTTTCTCAAGCGTTACATCGCTCTTGAATTTCTCGGCAAGCCTCACGAAGCGTGATGCTGGCAGCGCGTGCAATCCGTTTTCATTTAATATTTCAATTGGTTTTTTGATCATAAACTTACACCATAACCATTATAGCGAATACTAAAAGAACTGCAAGGATAATCAGCACGCTCGGAAATCTTCTAAGAAGTAATAATACGAAGAGCATTGTTATCGGTATCAGCAGCAAGTAGTTCATTTCAAGCGAAGCTAGTGAGATGAGGAGGCCAGTAAAGAATGCTCCCAGTATTTCGAAAATATGTCGGACCGTGGTAAAACGTCTCGCCTTGAGGATGTATATAATATCACGACCCATTCGATAACCATCAATAATGCCGCTTATACGATGGAAAAGATGGATAGTATTATAGGCGATGATAAATGCTAGTGGACCGATTACTCCACATTTCACGGCAAGGATGGCTGTGATCAAGAGCATTGCCGGTCGCAAAGTCTGCCAGAACAGAAGATCGCCGGTTGAGGCAAAACTAGTCTGAGCTATGGTGATAAAATTCCTGGTTTCTTCAGGAAAAACATCACCTTCATCATAAGCGCGAAGCGTAGCGCCGATGATATACGAGGACATATAGGGATGTGTGTTAAAAAAGCCCTTGTGGGTCTTTATTATTTTGTCGCGCTGCTCTTTTTTTGCACCGGCGAACAAGTTAAATAGAAAACCCATGGACTGCATTGAAAAGAAGGACCATGAGGTCTGGATAAAGAAGTTGGCAAAGAGTACTTTTAGAAAACGAGTAAAGCTAAGCCGCATAATGCACCTGCGATTACATAAACAACGGTTGTTTTTTTCAAGAAAAGATAGATTGAGTTGGCAAATCCTACGCTGAGTCCGATGATTGTTAGCAGTTCTTTGTTGAGTTGAGGGAACTGCGCAGGGATTCTGATGTAATTGGCGAGGATGAATATCGGTAAGATCAGGCAAAAACTCCTCAAAAAAGCGGGTATAAAGCCGAACAAATGATAGAGATAAAGGTTTTTTTGTTTTTTCATAAATAAATGATACAGTTTTTCGTTGTGACGGCGTACGAATGTCTCTAATGCGCCACCAATTATTGCGCTGATAAGCGCAAGGATGAGGGCAAGACACAAGGCGTGACCGGTTTGGTTTGCGACCCGGAGCAGGAAATAAGAACCGGTTCCGATGACACCGGCAGCCTGACCGTCTGGCGGTATGTCTCGTCCAATCGGTAGTCCTACCAGGAAGATTAACTGGAGCATGGCGCCGATAAAGATGCCGGTCTGCAGGTCGCCGAATAGTGCGCCGATAATTGCCCCAGCAATGATTGGCTGCGAAATACCAAATTCACCGAATGCGTATTTGTCTAAGATGATCGCTGATCCTATGACGCTGAGAAGAATGAAATTCATAACGCTATTGTAAGTTCAGGGGGGTTTTTAAATACCAGTAAAAGATCGAATCCCTGGAAGTTCTTTTCAAAACCTGCTTCTGATGACGAAACTGTTTCAATTGGATAGGCTAAAAGTGTGAACGGTTGATTTGCTTTGAAGACCAACGGTGAAAGATCTTTAGCTTCAATGATAAACTCTGACAGCTCAGCTAAAGTTTGTTTTTGCCTGAGGTCATATTTACCGTTAAGGCTTAGCTTGTCGAAGAATATCCCTAAAGAAAACTCGATACCGAATAAAGATATGTTTCCATCGTAAGTGATTTGAAGGTTGCGGTAGTTTTCTGTACTAAGCGCGATGGTTTTATTAACCGGTCCATGAAATATAACTCGTAATTTATCGTCTTTGGCAAGAACATAATCAGAGTATTCGATTATTTCACCGAGGTTTACACCTTGATAGAATTCTTCGAGTGTCGGTACTTGCTTCATCACACGGTCAAGACCAAATCCTCTGGTATATTGGTCATAGATCAGATTTTCGCGGAGGTCATCCTCTTTGCTGCGCAGATTTTCGTGAATAGATTTCACGCCTTGATTATCTGTCTTTTCCGGAATACGATAATGATACTTCTCAACCCTTCGTCCGAGATAATTGAGCAAATTGAGCTTTCTTTTTCGGTCATCGATTTCGAGAAAACTGGCAGTTTTTGGTTTGATAACGAAAAAGAATTCACGGTCGCTGTAGACAATTTCGTTTTCCCCGTTCGTATCAAAATCGTACTCCTCCAGCGTTTTTGGTGGTTTGTGCTGTTCTGCCTCAAGAAGATTCTTGTAGATGGCGGCACGCAAATGAGGTAGATAGAGTCCTCCAAAAATCCCATGCCAGTAAGCACATGAACATTGTCCTCTCCACAAAGATAATTTTGCATCAAGGTTGTCTGTTACATTACGGGAAGCAAAGAGCATCCGTTTCTGCATGAGGTTGGCCTCTGGGTACTTGCTCAAGAAATTCTTGAAATAACCACCGTGGATGAGATGGTAGTATTTCTTATCGACGGTTCTTTTCAGTTCGTCATATTCTTTAGCGTACTGTGTTGGCATGACCCATTCACCCATTTCCTCATATGAAGAAGTCGGTATGTAGATGCGACCAGCCGGTTTTTCTTGGGCAATATCTTTTAGAAAAACACTCTGTATCCAGGGTTCATTTTCAAGATGATTGAGAAAATCATCTAACCATCCTTTATTATATACCCAATCATACGTTCCGGGCCACGCCCCAAATTTCTCTCCATCATCACCTAAGATTCTCAAACAAGGAGTATTGCGATCTTGTTCCTTGAGGAAATCAATTGTTTCGGTGAGCGGATGAAACGGGATGAGATAGCGAAGTTTCATGGATATTGGAAATACCTTTAGGGTTCTACCTTTTTCTTCAGTGATATAGTAAGACCACAGGTCTTTTTCATTAAGCCCTGCGTACTTGAAGTGGGTGTCATCAAGGAGCGTGTATTCAATACCCGCGTCGAGTAATGTTGAAATCAACCCAGGTTCCCAAATTCGTTCAGTCAACCACAGTCCCTTGACTTCGAAGTCGAAATGTTTGTATATATAGTCATTGAAGTACTTGATTTGCTCGACCGCATCTTTTTTCGGTATGAAGCTCAGAATGGGTTCTCCATAAGCAGACGAAAGAATTTCTGCTTGACCGACCCGGACGCTTTCTTTGAGTATCTCAAAAAATTCAGGATGCTTTTGGAGAATCCATTCCAATAAGGTACCTGAGTTGTGGATACCGAATTTGATATTACGGTGTCCAGTAATCACTTTGAGCAGTGGCAGATAAGCATGCTCATAAGCATACTCGAAGACTTCGTCGAAATTTCCAGCTGGTTGGTGATTGTGTATATATATCGCGAATTTTATCATTTGACCCCGGCTAGCAATTTCACGACGTTGACCGGGGGTGAATTGGGTAGTTGTTTGCCGGTCACTTTCACGCCCATTTCATAAAGATGGACGACTGATTTGATATCGTCGGGGGTCAAGTATATGTAGTTGGCAATTTCTCTGGTGCCTTCTTCATAGCATACGCCTCCAATATTTACCTCTTTCACATCCAAGCCAGCGAGGAGTAGTTCATGGGCTTCGTGCACTGAGCCAACTATTATCATCAGTTTTTTCTTATCCTTTTTAGTGACCAGGGCATTGCACTGCTCAATATTGACACAGGAGAATTCTATACCTTCAGGTATGGCAAGCTTATAGGCATTGCATGCCCATTCATCTTTGCTGATTTTATCCGAGGCAAGGATTATGACCTCGATACGCAGTGGCCTTGCCCAACCTGCAACGACTTGTCCGTGAATGTAGCGATCATCAACCCTTAAGATACGCACCTTAATCCCAGAAGTTCCATCTTACAGAGAAATTATAGTTTCTCGATGGCATATTATAGGTCGGTACAGAGAAATAATTCTCATCAAGGATATTATTGCAGCCAAATGCCAGGTGAAGATCAAGCAATCTCACATAACCCAGTGCTGAAAAAATCCTTGAAGGCTCTATTTTATCACCAAGAAAGTCTTGTCGGTAACCGATAAACTGCTCGCTTAATGTAAGTCCAAAGGTGAACTTACGAGTTCGTTTTTCAAAAGCTGCATAGATGCTTGAATGACTTTTTGGCATCAAGGGTAGGGTATCTTCTTGAAAAATATAATTGCCCCAATAGCCCACAATGATATGGGTAGCCGTTTCTTTATCGACATCTTGGCTTAGGCAGATACGTTGCATCAAAGAGCTTTCTATACCAATGGTCTGGTATGAATCAGCATTTCGGGGGGAATAATGGCTATCAGAATCAGCGTATACAGTGATTCGATCATCGTAGTCGTATCTATACAGGGTGATTGAGGAGGTGCGTTTCCTGACACTGATTTCTTGTGCCCAGTAGTATTCAGTCTTCAGATCTTCATTACCAATTAAGGTGTAGTATGGTGCGAATATACTATCAGGGGTGTAGGTTTCAGCGATTGAAGGCTGGCGATAGTGTTTAGATACTGAGCCCCATATAAAGGTAGAGTCGAATACGTCAACCCCTAAGTTAAATTTCGGCATGGTGAAAAAATCCTCTGTATTGCTGAGTTCTAATAAATTTGAGCCAGAGAAGATGAGGCGGTTGAGCATCTTGCTGATTTCAATCCAGAGGCTCAGTGAATTGGTTGTGTGAGATCCATAGGGGCTACTCTGAATTTTACTGAGTGCTCCAGCCAAACGATATCTGACCACAAACCGTTTGTTTAGGTACTGATTCGCAAAATCGAAACCGTAGTTTTCCACTATATTTTCAAAAGGCAAAGCTATACTGAGATTGGAGTACTTCTGATTGCTCGTATTGAAATAGACGGCGAGTTTGTGATGTTCATTACCAGTGCAAAAACTAGCATCAATGAATTCGTTTGCGACCGTGCCCCTCAGAGTATCCTGGTCAGAACCCGGGAACCCAGATGTGCCTGAAAAATAGACGACGTCACATCTGGCGGGTAGGAATTTATTCCAGTAGATGTTGGTGTAAAAAGAACTGAGCTCGTAATGTGTATTGGGTCGGTGTCCCGTTGTATTCCAATGGAGACCACTTAAGTAAAAACCCAGGTTAGTTGTTAGAGGTCTTGATAGATCGGCACTATATCGTCTTGAACCGAAACTGCCGGTTGTGAACTGAATAAAAGAAAAAGGTCGGTCATATCGGTTGATCTTTGTAGAAATGTTAATTCCTGCGGCGTGCATGTGGTCATTCATTAGTGATATCCGTTCAGTAATATGAACGTTTAGACTATTGAGGGCAAAATAACCAAACAGTTGGTTGCTGAGAATATGATTGTTAAGAAAGATCTTGGTTGCTTTTGTAGATTGGTCTCTCTTGTACATCGTAAATGGTTGACCTCGACCTAAATCCATAGCCAGATAAGGGGTATTAAGGAATATATCAGCAAAGTCCAGCTCGTAGTATTCAGGCATTATATCCTGCGTGATATGCAGTGCTCTTTCTGCAGGAGATGGGTCGAAGCCAAAGCATATTATGGACGGAATTTCATATGTAGTAGATGAATCTACAAAAGAGGAATCAATGTCCACTAAGATGATGAACACAAGTAACACTTGTAGATTATAGTGTAAAAAATATTATTGTCAAGAAGAGTGATTTGAAAAAAAGGCAGGTTCCTTCCCTTGATGGAAAAGGACAAGGGTTAAGCGGGAGGTCTATCCCCATACCTAATTGGGTTAATAATGTCTATGAAATGTCGTTAATCATCCGTGTTATACCAGCATAAGCCTTTCTGATTACTACAGCAAAATCAAGAATTAGGTGTGGGGATAAATTGGACAACTACAATTATTAATGCCCGATTCATAGAGTTTCTATATCCATTACCCAAAATGAAAACTATTTGATGTTCGGAGTAATATGTCAAAGGTAATACTTGAAATCTCATTCTAAATATGTATAATACAAGTCAAATGAAAAAAGTTGAGAACATTCTTCGTAAATACGGATATCAAAGGTCGCGCATTATCCAGATTTTGCAGGATATCCAGGTTGAATTCAACTATTTACCCAAAGAGGCTTTAGAATACGTCAGTCAAGAATTGAAGATGCCATTGAGTAAATTTTATAGCGTTGCAACATTTTATACAGGTTTTAGTCTCAATCCCCGAGGAAAACATCTCTGTACGGTTTGCATGGGCACTGCTTGCCATGTGCGTGGCGCAGCGAATGTTTTAGATCGTATCGAAGAGCGGTTGGGAATCACATCTGGCGCTACTACATCAGACAAATTGTTTACCTTGGAGACTGTGAACTGTCTTGGTGCCTGCGCTCTTGCACCGATCGTGGTTATTGATGGTGAGTATCATGGTCAGACAACGGTTGATAAGGTTGATGGAGTTATTGACAAATATGAAAAAAAAGGCAGTTAAGAGAGGATTTCGGTTAGACCTTCTTGTGTGCGCAGGAACAGGTTGTGTTGCTAATCACTCATACGAAATCAAAGAAGAACTGGAAAAAGAGATAAACAAACATGGGCTCCAGAAAGAAGTCAGGGTTATTACAACTGGTTGTAATGGCTTTTGTGAACGTGGTCCCATAGTTGTTGTACAGCCTGATGGTATATTCTATCAGAGCTTGACCAAAAAAGATATCCCCTATCTTGTGGAGGAACATTTCTTAAAAGGTAGACCAGTTAAGAAATTGATGTATATACCATCACCAGAAGAACCGCCAATTCCTAAAATGATGGATATCGGCTTTTTCCGGCATCAGAGGTTAATTGTTTTGAAAAACCGTGGCCGGTTAGATCCAGAGAACATCGAAGAATACATTGGTTTTGATGGCTATCAAGCATTAGAAAAAGCGCTTACAAAAATGACACCTGGGAAGATTATTGCAGAGATTAAGTCTTCTGGTTTAAGGGGACGTGGCGGTGCCGGTTTTCCAACCGGTTTAAAATGGGAGTTGTGTCGTAAGCCTCGAAGTGCTGTTAAATATATTGTCTGTAATGGAGATGAAGGAGACCCTGGTGCCTTTATGGATAGAAGTGTTTTAGAGGCTGACCCGCATGCAGCTATTGAAGGTATGGTTATCGGTGCTCGAGCAATCGGCGCACATAAAGGTTTTATCTATGTCCGTAAGGAATACCCCCTTGCAGTAGAGAGAGTAAAGATCGCCCTTGTCCAAGCAGAAGAATACGGTTTATTGGGTGAGAATATTTTGGGTACGGGTTTTGATTTTTCGATTGATGTAGTTCAAGGTGCTGGTGCTTTTGTTTGTGGCGAAGAAACTGCATTGCTTGCGTCAATAGAAGGAAAGGTCGGCAGGCCAAGACCCAGACCACCATATCCAACCGAAAGAGGTCTGTGGGGTAAGCCAACCAACATAAATAATGTTGAAACCTGGGCAAATGTACCGCAGATTATTTCAAGAGGTGCAAAGTGGTTCTCTTCTATCGGTACAAAACGAAGCAAAGGTACGAAAATATTCTCTCTGGTTGGTAAGATCAATAATACTGGCCTTGTTGAGGTTCCAATGGGTATAACCCTTAGAGAAATCATCAATGACATCGGTGGTGGAATCCCCGGTGGCAAGAAATTTAAAGCAGTACAGACCGGGGGTCCATCTGGTGGCTGCATACCTAATAGCCTTTTAGATCTATCTATTGACTATGATAGTTTAACTAAGGTCGGTTCAATGATGGGTTCAGGTGGTATGATTGTAATGGATGAAGAGACCTGTATGGTGGATGTGGCACGCTATTTTTTGAATTTCACGCAGGAGGAATCCTGCGGTAAATGCCCGTCGTGTAGGCTGGGTACAAAACATATGGTTCAAATTCTTAATCGAATTACTG
>JAUWGT010000076.1 GCA_030606265.1 Candidatus Stahliibacteriota bacterium
GTTTTAATATTGTCCCGTGCGTAGCACTCATAACCGCTACGAACCTGTCTTGAGCTTTGTCGAGAGAGTAGCCATAACCGTTCACGCTAGTGAACCATAACCGTTGCGAACCTGTCTTGAGCTTTGTCGAGAGAGCGACCAGTCCCGCACGTAGTGCCATCTATTGTCTCTACCGCTGCGAAGCAGCCATACCTTTGGTTCTTGGTAGTCTTGGCTCTTGGTAGTTTTGGTTCTTGGTAGTCTTGGCTCTTGGTAGTCTTGGAGCTTGGAACTTGGTTTAAGGTCCGTATTTTTGATTGATTATCTTGATGAATTCCTCGGCTTCTTCAGGTGAGAGATCGTTCATTTCCTCATATGGATCATATTCATAGTAGGATGGCGTTTCTTCCTGGACTGTTTGCTCAGGCGAAGGTCGGAAAAAGATAAAATAGCCGAGCGTTGCGGCAAGGAACGTTGATGCTGCTACTGGAATGATAATCCGGAATGGGAATCTACATTCCATTTTTTCATGGGTTATTTTCTCGTGCATAGTTATGACGAAATTTTCCCAATATGTTTCTTGGAAATAACATTCACAGGTCTCTGTATCCTCAAAAGTGCAGGTTTGCATGCATACGCTTAAGAGCTGTAATTCTTCACGGCACACTGGACATTGCTTAGCATGCTCCCGTATTTTTGCCTCTTGGTCCAAGGTCAGTTCCCCAAGGACTAAGTCGATCATTTTCTCCTGAACATCAAAACAGGTCATGCTTTATCCTTTAAGTGATTCCTGAGGTTTTTTACTGCCAGATGATGGTTGACTTTGATTGTGCTAATAGGTTTATTAAGGATGTCGCTGATCTCCTGGTAAGAAAAATCCTGTAGGGTGCGGAGCGTGAAAACGGCTTTCTGAACCTTGGGCAATTTAGCTACGGTCGCATGGATCATTTCCCGGAATTTCTTGCTTTTATAGATTTGCACGGGGTCATCGCTTTTAGAACCAGTGATTTCTTCAAAAAGCTCTTCAGTAGGTCGACGTTTCTTAATGAAATTCAGGCAATTATTGACCGCAATTCTGTATAGCCAGGTTGAGAATTTTGACCTTCCGCCGAATTTGTTGATTTTACGGTATGCTTTTAAAAACGTTACTTGTGCCATATCTTTAGCGTCATCATAGTTTCTCAGGACCTTATAGCAAAGATCGTGGATTTTAATCTGATGCCTGCGCACCAATTCATCAAACGGCGTAATTTCGCCGGCTTTAACTAGCTGAACCAGTTCTTCATCACTGAGTTCCCGATATTTAGACAATTCCTTGGCGAATTCGTTTACCCCGTTAGATATAACTTTACTTTTATGATCTGTTGCATGTCGGATTAGCGTCTGCTTTTTCTTGTTATCAGCCATGATTAGGTATTTACTATCTAACGGGGTTTACCCTCTTTGCGTTAGATATAACTTTACTTTTATGATCTGTTGCATGTCGGATTAGCGTCTGCTTTTTCTTGTTATCAGCCATGATTAGGTATTTCCTATCTAACGGGGTGAATCCTTCATGTTCTCAATCTCAAGCTTTGTTTTTCTACAAACCTAGTGAGCTTGTCACGCATTTCAAGCATAGATAGCTTGTGTTTGCTGGCAAGCTTTTTTATGTCTTGATACTCAAGGGAAAATCTCGTTCTACTGTGGTGTTTCGAAACTTTGACACGTATCAGACCATAAGGTGATTTTATTTTCAGTATCTTACGTGGCAAAATCACTCGCTGTGTTTGCCTGGTCCTTATCCCTAAAGTAGTTGTTTCTTCAAAGAGAACATCGATGATAGGTTCAATGTTTTGTTTAGCCAGAACTGTTAATTGGATACCCGGTCTGGCATTTTTCATTATCGTCGTTAATAGAAAAACTTCCAGAGCGCCAGCTTTGTACAGTTTCTCAAAAACTACGTCAAAGTGCTGTGGATTCATATCATCAATAGTCGTTTCAATGACAGTACATTCATCAACTAAACCGTTATCCATTTCACCAAGGAAAACACGTAAGAGGTTTGGATAATCTTGAATTTTCATAGTACCTGCACCGAGTCCAACACGGATGATCTTTGATAGAACAAGATGCTCATTAGGTTGGGCAATAGTGCTGAGTATTGCTGCACCAGTAGGCGTGGTTAACTCGGCTGGAACCGGCATGAATTCGACTGGGAAGCCCTTTAATAACTCAGCGGTCGCAAAGTTGAAGGCAGGCATATTGCCTTCAATAGTTTTGATAAAACCTTTGCCAGCTTTTAGGGGTTTGGTATATACTCGGTCAACCTTTAGAAAGTCTACGGCGATAAGGGCACCGCTGATGTCGAGCAGAGTATCTGCATCAGCAAGTTCATGGAGGTGAAGATCATGTGTGTGGTGGACTTTTTTCTCAACTTTAAAAATGCGATTGATTATTTCGGCAGCTTGAACTTTGATTGTATCAGGTAACTTACTTTTTTCTATCAGAGGGATAAATCGCTTTTCCGTGATATTCCTTTTTATCTTGAAGTGCACGTGTTTTGCGCTGACGCCGTTTCTGGTTTTTTGCGTAACTTTGAGTTCAAATCCCGGTACGAATTTTAGTTTATCTGCAAGATAGCTCTTGGGTACACCAAGGTCAATCAAACTTGCCAAAATCATATCACCGCTTGTTCCCAGTATCGGATCAAAATATAGAATTCTCATAGTTTGTTTATGGTTGCGGCTATATAGCCGGCACCGAATCCATTGTCGATATTGACTACTGCAACACCTGGTGCGCAGGAGTTGAGCATGGTTAGCAATGGTGTGATGCCCTTTAAGCTGAGTCCATAACCAATACTTGTTGGCACCGCAATGATTGGTTTGGCAAACAGCCCACCGGCGACCGAGGCGAGTACACCATCCATGCCAGCCACGACAATGAGGACTCGCGCCTGTTTAATCTCCTTATGGAAAGAGAGTAGGCGATGGAGACCGGCTACTCCAACGTCGTAGATCCTGCTAACCTTACTGCCCATCATTTCAGCCGTTACCGCAGCTTCTTCAGCAACCGGGATATCTGCTGTACCACCAGTTAGAATGCTGATCAAACCTTGTTGTTTAGGTATTTTTCCAATGAAATATATGTGTCCATCCTTATAATATTTGCCTTTCTTGAGTTTTGCTTTGAGGATTTTGGCAAGTTTTGGGCTGACTTTAGTCAGGAGGACTTTTCGGTTTACTTTTAAGATGCTCGAGGCGATAGCACAGACTTGTTTAGGCGTTTTCCCTTGGCTAAAGACGACTTCGGGGAAACCTTTCCTTTTTTCCCTATGCAGATCAACCTTGGCATAGCCGAGGTCCTCGTAAGGATCGATGAATACTTTCTCTTTGGTCATTTCAAATCGAAACCATTTTGAAAAATTCTCTCATAAATTCTAATATCGAAATCCTAAATCCTAGACAATATCAAAATACAAAACCCAAATGACCGAAACAGTCTATTATTTGGAAAATTAGAATTTCGAATTTGTTTCGAATTTTGAGATTCGGATTTAGTATTTATATAGAAATTGCACCAATTTCTATACATTAGAACACCTCAGCAGAAAATTTGTATATTTCAGTATCCTTTTCTTTATAGGCATTAGATGGTAACCCTGCCTTACGACAGGTTTGTTCTAAAAATTCTTCTACAGTCCAGCCATATTCTGCTGCTACCTGTGGTAGTAATAAACCTCGATAACGACCTTTGATAATATACAGCCCGTCACGTCCGATCACTATGTCATCGAAATCTTTTATTTTTTCAAGAGGTGTTAATACAGAAATTTCAATTTCAAGATCAGGGAGTTCTTTTTCAGTTACCAGAGGAAATCTTGGGTCTTCGAGCGCTGCAGCCTGAGCCATTTGCTGGCATGAAATATAGAGTGGTTGATCACCAATAATGCGCCCAATACAACCACGTAGGGTGTTATGCTTATTCAAAGTCACAAATATACCGTACGGTTCTTTTAACTTGGCGGATATATTATTCTTAAACTCAGGTAGTTTATCATGCTTCACTGCCGCCTCAACAGACATTTGAGCAATCTCTTTTAGTTTTTCCTTTTCTTTTTCAGATAACCCCAAATCAACGCCGACCTGAACTTCCTTTGCTTTGAAGAAGGCAGCAGCGAGATAACCAACAACGCCGTGCGAATACTCACCGGTAATCGTACCGCTTGTTGCATACATTAACTGTTTGGCAGTTGTGGCGCCTTTCTTTCGCGCAACAAGCATGGCAGTGATAATCGGCGCGCCGCCACATGCTTCACAGCTATCCTGGGCAAGTCTTTTATAAAGTAATTCTGGGTCATACTTTGATACGGCTTCAATGAGGATATTGTCCAAAGCTTCAGCTTCTTCTTGGGTGTGGAAATGAGACAAATCTGAACTTGCAACGACCAAGACCTTTTTGCCTTCAGTCGCCGCAACGATTGCATCACTTAGAATTACACATACATCGTAGTCGTGACTACCCATGACGATTTCGATCACCTTGAATTTTTCTAAAACTTTCTGCAAAAAGGGGATTTGAAGCTCTACTGAATGTTCCTCAATATGTGCCCTTGGATCATTGGTGATCTTCTTATTGTATTTTATTATTTTCCGTGCCAGGGGCAGATCAAATTCTACTTTTCCCAAAGGGGTCATGCGGCCAGCCATGGTATCGACTGAAGCACCCAGGAATCCATGGTAATGACTTGGTCCTATGACAATAACATCATCGAAGTCCTTATCTTCCACAGTTTTGTAGGCAAAGGCAGCCACTGGACCTGAATACATATAACCGGCATGAGGGGATATCAATGCCAGGATCTCACCGTGCGCCTTGGATTGGGCACTACCTAAATAATCCTCGAGTTTTGCATTCAACTCCTTCTCAGTGCCTGGATACCAGGTTCCAGCATGCGGAGATCCCCGGTATTCCTTGCTTTCACAATTTTGTGCCATGATGATCACTCCTAATAAGAGTAACTTGGTTAACATGTTCATTGATATATTATAGATAAATAAACATGTGTCAATATAATTCCTCTTAGACCTGATTCTTAGGTAGTATTATTCTTGCAGTGCAGGCGGCAAAAAGCGCTTTGATTAAATCAACTGGTAAGAACGGCAGGACTGTCATGTATAGGGTAGTTTTCAAATCGGTTTTCATGAAAAGCGCGAAATGGACTGCGCCGCATATGTAGATGATTGAAACAGCAACCATCATTAAGCCAACCAAAAAGACGAATGCATGAGTTTGCTTATATTTCTGTGTGACTAAACCAATGAAAAATGCAGCTGGAACAAAACCGATGATATATCCTGTGGTGGGTCCTATTGGTAAGCCAGATGCAGCTCCGGCAAACCAGGGTACACCAGCAAAACCAATTGCCATATATAATATCATGGACAGTCCGCCGTAGACATTGCCCAGGATAACACCGCATAAAAGCACGGCGAAGACCTGACCAGTGATCGGCACCGGTGTGAACCCTAAGGGGATACGTATTTGTGCAGCGATACCAGTAACTACTGCAACTAATAGAGCTAAGAGAATTTTTTTAGTCCATACCGAATCATGAAGCCATTCATAATAATTCTCTTTTTTCTTCTCCAAATAACCCAATGTATCTGTTATGTTCAAAATACCTCCTTTGACATTATTCTTTGTTCGTTCTTATTATCCCTGTTATCGTATTTTGCCACTTTATATTATCTTTAACATAGAACCCGATATTTACTTCTTGTTCATGTAAGACAAGGACTGTCATACCTGCTCTATAGCATCCAAGGAATTTCTTTTCTTCGGTAACGTCGCAAATCTCCTTGAGTGGGATTTCTGTTTTGCTGCCAATAAATGGAATAAATATAATCTTATCATTGGTTAAGCCGATAACTCCATCACACTTAACCCGTCCGTACTTAGCAGTTGCGCCACGAAAACTGGCAAATTCCGGATTTATAACAAACGTCTCCCCAGATAGTTTCATTTCTCGGAAGAGCCCCGCAATTTTTCCTTTTTTCCAGGACATGTAGATAACAAAACAAAGAAAAAGTCCCAAGCTGATTATTGTAATCACTAACCACACTAAATACCCTGTGTTTATTCTACATCATTTCTCCGTAAAGTCAATATTCGTATTGAACAAAGTGGGGTTGACCCCGTTAGAAATACATTATAAAGCACTTATAATTTCCGATACTGTAAAAATTCTTTTGTCCTGCTGATAGGATTGAGTAAAACTCAGCGTTGGTATTCTCTAACGGGGTTGACAAAAGGCTGATTGTGAATTAGGATAGGTCGTGAAGATAACTGAGGTGGCACTGGTCGTTAAGGGAACCGTTTTCGGCAAGAAAAGCTCAAGAATCGGGAAGATTCTCCCTCCTGAAGAGGCAAACAAGGGCGACCTTACTTTCTTGTATGACCCGGGACAAAATACAAACGCTGATATCGTGATTACCACGGCTAGGGTGAAAGGAAAAAGTGGGGTGGTTGTTCAGGATCCAAAACGAGCCATGTACAGGTTGCTTAAACATCTAACTAATACAAGAATCAAACCAGGTATTTCTTTGCGGTCGCTAATCGGCAAGGGCGTTGTTTTACCCCGGCAATGCAGAATTGAACCGTTTGCTATAATCGGCAATAATGTAAAGATTGGTAAAGGTACTTGCATTGGTTCACATTGCTATATTGATGCAGGCGTTGTCATTGGACGCGGTTGCCGTATCCACACGCACAGCACAATTCTTTCCAGTACCAAGATCGGTGACTATGTAGAAATTCACGCAAATACCGTGATTGGCGAACAGGGTTTCGGTTTTATAAGGAGCAAAGGTTATAAGAGGATCAAACACATCGGTGGCGTGATTATCAATGACTTAGTAGAAATTGGCGCAAATGTAACGATTGATCGTGGGACGATTGGTGATACCGTAATAGGCAAGGGGACAAAAATAGACAATTTAGTGCAAATAGCACACAATGTGAAAATCGGTAGAGATTGCATACTCATGGGCCAAGTCGGCATAGCAGGTTCAACAAAAATCGGTGACAATGTGATGCTGTGTGGTCAGGTGGGCGTGAGTGACCATTTACAGATCGGTGATAATGTTGTGGTCTACGCGAAATCTGCGGTTTTGAAATCGGTTCCTTCAAACAAGGAATATTCAGGTATACCCGCACGCGAACACAGAACAGTTTTAAGAGCGATAGCTAGACTTTATAAAAATGCAGATTGAAAAAAGATGATAGTTTGGAGAGACAGAAGGGGAAGGATATCAGAGTATCAGATGATCAGGGGGAAGGATATCAGAGTATCAGATGGAAGGACATCAGGTTATCAGAGTATCAGGAAGTAACCACTACCTGATTTCCTGTTATCCTGATAACCACTACCTAGTATCCTGTTATCCTGATAACCATATAACAATTAACCATACTGGCAGCGATGTCCAACAACAATTACCGAAAAATGAGACATAACGATATGAGTGTCACGGTTGCAGGTAACTGTCTCAGTGGTGGTCATAGTAAGGTAGAGGTTTCAAGTAGTGACTGTTTTAAACTTTTGCATCATGCGGATTCTCGATCACCCACCAGTATACGTTTAGCTATCGATAATATCAAAGTTAGAGATCATCTTGTTTCAGTAGGTCAGAACCCAAGTATACAGGTTATAGAGCATCTGTTCTCCGCGTTATACGGACTCAATTTGTTCAATGTGCAGATTGATGTCTTTGGCAATGAACTTCCTTTTTTTGACGGTTCTAGCCGAGAATATACTGAGAAACTTAAAGGGATGTTTACTGAAGAAAAACCACATGGATTCAGCGTCGATAAGAAAGTCGTGGTCAGTCACGAGAGCTCCTATATCATATATGAACCTCTGAAAAAAGATATTCTCATAATAGACATGGAATTGTTTCACCCGTTCATCGGTAAACAACAGATAAGCTTGGAGATAAACGAGAAGAGCTTTATCGAAGAAATCGCACCGGCGCGAACTTTTATCTTTACTGATGAATCGGATTCACGTTTAAAAGATTTGCCGCCTTATGGTATTGGTGTAACAAAAGACAATATTTATTCAACCGAACCCTTGCGCTACAAGGATGAATTAGTCCGTCACAAAATTCTGGATTTGCTCGGTGATCTTTATGTTTTGCAAAAAAGATTGGTTGGTAAAATCACCAGCAGAAATACCTCGCATCTTCTGAACCTGGAATTCACCAGAAAGCTTAAGGATCGCCTGTAACAAGCATGGCAATAGGTTAATTCACACTCTTCAGTAACGTATGGTTTGCCTTACTTTTTTGCAATAGTATACCAGCGATAATGAAGATCAATCCAGTAATCGTTGATGTTAGTATTTTCTCGCCAATTGCAAAGTGAATGATGAGCAGAGATAAAAACGGCACAAGATAGATCATGTTACTCACCTGGGCAGTTGTTTTTGATAGTCTTAGTGCGTTGAACCAGAGTACAAAGGTTATCCCCATTTCAAATATGCCAACGTAAGCCGCGCCGGCGAAACCGGCAAGAGTTGGTTTCAGTGATACCTTTGTTACCAATACAATAATGATAATGAAAAGCGTTCCAAATAGGAAATTCAAAAATAACTTCGCAACCGCATCGCGTCTGTCTTTTAAGTTATACAACCAAAAAAGAGCCCAGATAAAAGCACTCGCCACGGCAAGTATTACACCCGCCGCGTTTGAGAATTTCAGGCTAAAGATGTGACCATGCGTTGATATGATGACCACACCGATAAAGCTTATGACCAGTGCGATAATATTCTTTAAGGTAATCCTTTGACGTAGAACAATGATGGACAGCAGAGCGAGTATGATCGCCCATGTTTGATTAAGGGGTTGCGCTTCTTGAGCTGGCAGCAGGGAATAAGCCTTGAACAAAACAGCGTAGTAAAGACATGGGTTTAGAAAACCGAGCAGTCCAGAAAGGAAATAATCTTTCTTCGAATACGTTTTTAACAGCGTCAATTTACCTTGAGATATCAATACAATAAAAAGCACAAAGAGTGAAACTAAAGATGCAAAGAACAGAAGCTGAATAAAATCCAAATACCGCAACGAAATCTTAAACGCTGAGGCAACCGTTGACCAGATTAAGACTACTGCAATCGCGTAAAGATAAGCTTTTTTTTGGTTCACCATAATAACACAGTAGTTAGATACAGTTTGATGTCAATATCTTAGTAAATTCTAAGCACTAAATCCGAAACTCTAAACAATATTTAATGACCAAAATCCAAATTTTCAAAAACACCTCCTCCTATATCTTCCCTCTTGGAACAAAGAAGGTAGGGTGTAATTATTTTGAATTTCGATATTTGAAATTGTTTAGTATTTAGAAATTAGAATTTAGGATTTTATCAAAATGCATCTTCTATATAGTTATAGGTGATTTTGCCGAAGACATTTCGGCTAATTGCCAGGACGTCGAAATGGATTTCGCTGTCCATGGGTAGATGTCTGATCCTCAACCATAAAATTGCGGTTCTTCGAATTTTCCCCTGTTTCCTTTTTACTACTGATTCTTGGGGTAGACCATATTCTTCACTTCTGCGATACTTTACCTCCACGAACCTGAACGCTTTATTTTTTCTTAATATGAGATCGATTTCACCAAACCGACAACGAAAGTTATGGGCAATGATATTGAAACCTTTCTTTTTCAAAAATTCCCTGGCTAGTTCCTCTCCTTGTTTACCAATAAAGGTTGTGTCCATACCCTCCCTCATTATTGCTATTCCGTGAAGATTTGAAGCTTCGAAGATATGAGGTTCGGATTTTCAAAACTTCTGAACTTCATAATTTCATTTCTTTTTGTGTCATTCGTGTTGCAGCAGGCGGAATGTCATACGGTGGATTGGACATGGTCCGTGCTCTTTAATACACTGGCGATGCAATTTGGTTGGATAGCCTTTGTGTTTGTCAAACCGATACATTGGATATATCTTATGGTATTCTCGCATTATAGCATCGCGTTTGACTTTGGCTAAAATAGAAGCGGCGGCAATTGAGAGACTCAATGTGTCACCTTTGACTATTGATATCTGCCGGAAAGGCAAATCCGTGATAGTTACCGCATCGATCAGGACACAGTTGGGCAAAATCTTCAAACTGTCGATGGCTTGACGCATTGCCCGTTTCGTTGCATTGAGTATATTGATCTCATCGATGCATTCAGGCTCGACGATCCCGAATGCATAACTCAATGCAATATTTGTAATGAGTTCGTATAGTCTCTCCCTTTTTGCTGGCGAGAGTTTTTTTGAATCGTCTATTTCCGGGTTATAAAAATCTCTTTTTAGAATAACCGCAGCAGCAACAACTGGTCCGGCAAGAGGCCCCCTTCCTGCTTCGTCAACCCCGGCCAGGTGACTATGTTTTTTCCAGAGTTTTTTGTCCAGGAGCGCTTTCACTCTTTTGCTCCTTGGTTTTCTTGGATTCTTTTTGCTTTTTCTTGTCGGTTGGTTCGGTTGCCTTCTTTTTCAATACCGCCGGCTTTTTTGCATCTGTTTTTTCGATTGTTTCGGCAACCGGTTCCTCATTTTTGGTTTCAGTTGACGTATCTGGTTTTTCCTTCTTTGCTTGTGGGGATTTCAGCACGGCTTCTTTGATCTTCATTTTCCTACCTTTTCGCTGCCTTAGATAGTTTAGTTTCGCCCTTCGTACCTTTCCCTTTTTCTTGATTTCAATTTTTGTAATTATTGGCGACTGAAACGGAAAGATACGTTCAACCCCAATACCGGCAGAGATTTTTCTTACGGTGAATGTTTTTGATTGACCGGCTCCTTTTATTTGCATAACAATCCCTTGAAAGAATATAACGCGTTCCTTTTTACCTTCTTTCATTCTAGAATGAACTTTTACTAAATCACCTGGTTTAATATCAGGAATTTTTGCCATCAAGCACCTCCAACAGAATTTCTAAATCACCTTTCGAGAATTTTTCAAGACCCATAAGTTCTGGTCGATACTGCAAGGTTCTCTCAAAAGATTTTTTTCTGCGCCAACGCGCAACCATTTTATGATGACCACTCCTCAATATCTGGGGTACTGCGAGCTTTCTGTAGGAATTCGGTCTGGTGTAAATCGGGGCTTCCAGTAGATGCTGCTGGAAAGAATCAGTATCGGCAGAGTCGATATTTCCCAGACTCCCTGGAATCAATCTTGTTATTGACTCGATGATAACCAGGGCGCCGATTTCACCACCGGAGAGGATATAATCACCGACTGAAATTCGCATCGGGTTAAAAATCCTATTGACCCTTTCGTCAATTCCCTTATACCGACCACAGATCATGATCAGGTGGTCTTTTTCAGTTAATTCCTTAACAATATTCTGATCTAATCTTTCTCCCTGGGGTGTAAGCATAATGACTGATGAGCCCTTAGTCTTAACCTTATTGATCGCTTTGACCAGTGGTTCTGGTTTCATCACCATACCAGCGCCACCCCCGAATCGGTAATCATCAATAACTCCATCTTTGGTGAAATCTCTCGGATTGGTTATTCTTATTTTTATGATGCCCTTTTCCTGGGCGATTTTAAGAATACCAAAGGATAGGGGGCTCTGGAAAAAATCAGGGAATATTGAAATAACATCAAACTTCATAACACAGATTTCACAGAATTATTTAACCACAGATTACACGGAAACTTCATAACACAGATTTCACAGAATTATTTAACCACAGATTACAC
>JAUWGT010000030.1 GCA_030606265.1 Candidatus Stahliibacteriota bacterium
CTTAGAGAATATCTTTGTTCGGGCAATACCAATAGAAACCTGTATCTTCAATTTTGTTTTTATTTCATGTTTTATTTTTTTGGCTAAAACAAGTTGCGGTCCAAAGAGTCTTTTTGTACCTTTTATGTTTACATATGCCTCATCTATTGATGCCATATTGATCTCTGGTGAGAAAGAGCACAGGATTTTATAGAATCTTCTGGAGAACCATTTGTATTGCTCAAAATTCCCCCTTAAAAATTTTGCTTGGGGACATAAACGGTAGGCGCGGGCTGTGGGCATACCTGAATGGATACCGAATTTTCTCGCTTCGTAAGATGCTGAAGCAACAACGCCACGTTCATTAGGTAAACCACCGACAATAACTGGTTTAGCAATTAATGCAGGGTTTAATGCCTGTTCTACTGAGACGAAGAATGCGTCTAAATCAGCGCAGAGAAACATATATTCAAGCTCTCCCGCTCTGCGGGATCCTCGATTTTCCTATACAACAAAAAATAATATGATAAATCGGGACAAGTTCCAAGAACCAAATTCCAAATGACAAATAAATAACAAATATCAAAATTCAAAGCAATAATATCTTTTTTTCTGTCATCGTGAGTCCTGAGTTTATCGAAGGACGCGGCGATCTCATAAGTAACTCCTTATTACACCGATGACTTTGCCGACGATTTCAAATTGACCTCTAAGTACTGGGTAGGATTTATTTTCTGGTTTCAAGATAAATGTATTATCGGTTCTTTTCAAACGCTTTACAGTTGTTTCACCTTCAAAATTCGCGACGACTATATCATTGCTCAGAGCTTGTTTAGTAGGTTTAACAACAACCATGTCACCATCATAGATATGGGCATCAACCATGCTTTCACCGCTGACTTTTAGAAGAAAACAACCACGCCACTTAGAATGGTCAAAGTATCCTTCGATCTCTTCAAAAGCGAGTTCAGGTAGACCAGCAGCAACCCTGCCGACTATCGGCATTAGCTTAGGTCTAATGCTAATACTCCTTGCCTGACCCGCAATTCTTTCTATTAACCCTTGTTTAGCCAGTGTGTCCAGATGGACTTTTACTGCTTTAGTACTCTTAAACCTTAATTTTTTAGCGATTTCACGAATTGAGGGAGCATAGCCGTGGTCCTCTATAAAATCACCTATTATCTTGAGGATTTTTCCCTTTGTTTTCATAATATCTCCTTTTATAAGAATAGTATCAATGGTTTAGGTTTGGACGCTGGAAAAATTTCTTCGATTTCTCTCAGAAAAGGGTGATTTTCATCTTTAATCCAGCTTCTTAACCCTTTACCTACTAACCATCTATTAAGTAAACCCCGTAGGAAATCCCGTCATAAATGGTGAAACATTTTTCAATGGGATGATGCACTTTTTATTTTACCATCCCAGGTCTGAAGGACAAGGTAATCCAATGGGGTAAACATTTGTTTACTTAATATTATAATGAAAATACACTGATTGTCAAGGGGGGATTTTACTGACTCCTCTTTACTTTTTTCAGATTGCATGGTGCACAATGTAGTGGTCGAGCTTGCTCGACGATCATCAGTTTGAGCAGACCAAGGTCTGTCACTACAAAATCTGCGAAATTTCGGCATATTTTATTGGAACTGTAACAACCGAATTACAAAAAGTGGAGAGGAGTTAGCTGATTTTGTAGTTGTTTGTTTCGTCAAACAATGCCTGATAAATCTCCGAGAGCCTCGTGAGCGGGCAGGCGACTACAATGGAGGTTTTTTTGTAGTCCTCCGATTCATCGGAAGCGTTTGTGCGCATACCAGCTTGATGAATCAGATAACTTGACATATATGAATATATAGTTATAATTCACTATTGGTTTGAAGGTGTTATATATATAGACTTAAGTATAGAGAGATTGAAAACTCTATATACTAAGGGGGATTTATGAGAAAATGTTTATACGTAATATTTTTGATTGTCTTTTTACCTTCATTATCCATTGCCCAAATCGATGTCGATACAATCTTTATCTGGGATAATGACCGCGGTAAATCAGTACAAACTAAACCAGCTGTTGGAATTATTGGATGGAACTCTAACAATGTATTTGCTGCCTGGCAAGATGCTCGATGGGGTGATTTTGACATTTTCCGTCAGCGTTTAATTTGGGATGGTACACTTATTGGTTCCAACACGATGGTGAGTTTTGATGATTTTAATCAGTTTCAGCAGACAAATGTTGATATTACGGGAAATCCGCAAAATGGTTGCGTCGCAGTTTGGGAAGATTCAGCTTATCGTCCCTATGAAAAACCTTCCCAGATATGGTGTCGTATATATAATGATGATCCGATCAAGGTATATGAATTGGACGCATCACAGAAATTGCCCGCTATTTCGAGCCGAATGAATGGATACTTTGCAGTTACGTGGACCTGTTATAGTGGTGCATCATGGCCATCAATCCGCTGTAAATACTATGATCATACAGGACACGAACTTGGTTTTAATGTAGTAAGACAGCGAGATTCAATAGTCGAATATCCTCCTGTATCCAGGGTTGCATATTGTGATTCAGGATTTATTATTGTGTATGAAGATGAGAGTGGTGATGGCACAGAACGCTCGATCTATGCACAGTATTGTGATAAAGACGGTAATATCAAAATGGATCATAAAAAGATAAGCCACCTTTCTGGCGACAGTAGGCATGAACAATGCCCTGATGTAGCGATCAATGAGGATGGTAATATCGTAGTTGTCTGGGAAGACTACCGCTTCGGCGATGCTGATATCTTCATTCAGCGCTTGCAAGCTAAAAATGACAGGTTTGAGTTTGTTGGTTCAGAAATGGAAATTATGACCACAGGTGGTGTGGATGAGCTATGTCCACGAGTAGCTGTGTTCCCGAATGGAAGTTTTGTTGTGGTCTGGTATGATAAACGTAATGGTGACTATGATGCTTTCTACCGTGCATTTATTGACGGAGAACTAAGAACGCCCCACAGGATACCTCAAAACAATGTTAATGATCAGATGTATCCTAACATTGATACACGTTATGGTGAATTCAGCAACTACATAAGTATGGTCTGGGCAAGTCAAGCCATAAGTATGTATGATGATGTTTTCATGCGGAATTTCAAATATGATGATCAAGCCGGTACAGGACTTGATTCAATTACAGGTGATATACCGCTTGTTCCGATTGCTCCGGATACTAATGTCGGTGGTCGTAAATGTTGGTATTTTGATGATGAGAATTACGACAACCCCGAAACAACAGAATGGAATGAGGATCCTATTCCAGAGCCCGAATCAGTCTATGTTGATCTGGACTTCGCGATAATTGACCAGCTTATGGAACTCAATACTAATGGGCAATACTATATTGAATGCGAAGATACACTGCCATTTGATCAAGGTCTACAAGATCGCGCACTGGCTGCTTATGAAGCTATCTTTCTTGATTTGGGGTATAGAACAGACAAGGCATCAGCAGGTCTAATCAATAGTACTGAGCAGAGTGCACTTGTTACGTATATTGGAAACAGAAACCCAACTATGGTAGAGGGTAATGATTTTGGTAGTGATTACAGCGGAACTGCATTATTTGACAAGTATGGCGCACAGTACAAGGGTGATGGTGCTCCTTATACATCTGGTAATATCGATACACTATATGGTGTGTCAGGTACATCGTTCAAAGATCTCGAAATGGCTTACGATTATAAAGAACTTGTTGACAATTATGTTGACTCGATTTTGCCAGTCTCAAGTGATTATGAATTGATCCTGGAGAGTAGCGGTTGGCCCGGTGAATGGGCGATAGGTAGAACAGTTGGCTGGGGTACATATTGGGACCGGGAAGCTCGTGCGGATAGTTTCACAATCTACAATACATTCATGATGAGCAGTATCAAAAGCAGCACCCATCCTAATACCTATGCTGAGTATTACCGGCGGTGTCTTGGCTATTTAGGATTGAACTGTCAACCTGAACCAATAACAGATTTAATGGCAAGCGCGGATACTGTTACGGCAGAAGGAGAGGTTGATATTAGTTGGACAGTTGTATCAGATGATACGCCGAATCAATCAGCAGAAGGCGATTATAAACTCAAGTTCGCGCGCGAAAAAATGACTTCTGAAACCGCATTTGATAATGCAGAAGAGTACTACCAGGAATGGAATACCGCGAGTCAATCAGTGGGTGAACTTATGCCCAAGACACTGTATGGGTTACCTCCAGGTAATATACTGATTTTCGCTCTAAAAGTCAGCGACGAAAGTGGGATGTGGGGTGCTCTTGGGGCTGAGCCACGAGATACTGTTTTTGGAGATACTATTACACCCCATTCTGTCTGTGTGGGTGATAATTATGTAAAGGACTTCCTAAACACATCTGAATTACTTGATATTAGATACGATGATACCCTTTTCATAACCTGGGATGCCTTCAATTTCTATGTCGGTTTTGCGCGGTGTGATCTTACAACGGACGGCGATCTCTTTCTCTATATGGATGTTACAACTGGTGGTGCAGATAGTACTTACCCATATCACGGTGCATCAACAAGGTCTGTTTTTATGCCAGACATACCGATATTCAAGCCAGATTACTGTTTTATTCTTGAACATGAAGATAGTATATGCTTTAAACAATGTAGTTCAAAAGAAGGCAGAGACACATGGGGTGATGCTGCTTTCAATGGCACATACTGCGAGGATAATATTGTCAATGGACACGAATATACTGAAATAAGAATACCGTTTAGCGATATGGGGTATGTAGCTGATAATGTATTCAAACTCGTTGTAATAGTGCAGGATGACGGTTCAAACAACATAGATAACTGTTACCCGATTCTCAACCCCGCAGGAGGGGAAGACAGTCTTGAAATAACGCTATACTACGAGTGGAGTGCTTTGCCATCAGGTGTTTCGCCAAGGCAAACATCCAATGTCATTGGTGTGCAAGAAGCAGCCGATGTGTCCAGTATTCTGCTCAAGGGCAAGACCCTATCAGTACTGCCGAATCCATTTGCTGATGTCACGAAAATCTATATGAACATTTGTGCCTTGTCAGCTGCAGGCGATGATGTGGTCTTGAAAATCTACGATGTTACAGGTAGATTGACCAAGCAGTTTAATAAGGTAACGCGCGACCCGCCTGGTCAGATAACCTGGAATGGCACAGACGATGATGGCAATGCCCTGCCTGCAGGCATTTATTTCTGTGAACTTACTGCTGGTGATAAGCGGGAAATCGAAAAGGTAATAATTGTAAAGTAGTCAGATTAGAAGACTATTCAACTCGATAGTTTTCAAGGCTTTTGCAGTTTTAATTCAAGACGCCTCAGATAGATTTCTTTATCAGGATCAAGGAGGTTTTCAGTTATTGAGTCAACAACCTTGCCATACTCTGATAGGTTTTTCTGATACTCTTGTTCCTGCCCGATTGTTTTAAAAATATGTGCAATTAGATGTAGATTCACAGCTAAATACTCTTTTGTACCAGATTTTCTTGCTTGTTCAGTGTTCTTGGCAAGAAGGTTCAGTCCATTTGTCAGATCATCTTCCGCAATCGCTATTTTTGCCCTGGTTATTGTGGTGAATGTAGCAAGAGTAGCATCACCTATTTCCCGTGCAAGAGCAAGACTCTTCTTTATATATTCTTTTGCTTCATCATACATTTCATTCTCATACGACACAGATGCAATTTTAGCGATTGTCCAAGCATGGAGACGTTTATTTCCGATTTTGCGGCATATATCAGGAAGCTGCTCAAGGACGTCCCTGGCTTGGTCTGATTCATTCCTGAAAATCAACAGGTCTGACTTTACATCCAAGGCCAGTGCGAGTATCTCTAAATCCTTCATTGCACGTGCCTTGGATTCAATATCGGTGAGGATATTTTCGGTATCTTCAAAGAATCCGAGAGAATTACGTGTTGCTGCAATACCGATTAGTGAAATAACGCTATTTCTCCTGTCACCAATCTTGTTGAAAAGCTCCTGGCTATTGGTAAGTTCAGTCTGTGCTTTCATGTAATTGCCAAGATAGAAATAATCCCACCCAAGACTTCTACGCACCAATGCTTCGTTAAAGGGATCCTGGTGTTCCTGGGAGAGTTTCGCAGCTTTTTTGTGGAAACCCAGTGCATGAGTCAAATTTCCTCGATACAAATGGATATCTCCTAAATTTATATTCATATTGACTTGCTGTGCAGGATCACCTATCATCTGTGCGATTGTGAGTGCTTCGGAGAATTTATCATAAGCCTTATCGAGCTGCCACAGTTGCGCATAACAGAGACCTATATTGCCTTTTGCATTTGACTCGGTTATTTTGTCACCGATCTTCGAAGCCAAATCTTCGGCATCACTCAGTTTCTTTAGAGCAGTTTCTATATTTCCAATCAATAAATTGGTGATGCCTACTTGATTCAAGCACCGGGCGATATTTTCCTTTTCACCAAGTCTATCGAACAGCACATATGCCTTACTATAGTACTCTAGAGCCTTTTGGAGGTCTCCTTTTCTCTCAGCCGTGGCACCCAAGTTGAGATTTGCCAATGCCAATCCACGTTCATCGTCTATTTCTTTACTCAGGTTAGCTACATCATGGAAATGCCCTATTGCTTTATCCAGATCACCTGTATGCAAGTAATAATTGCCCAAGTTGTTTACCGCAAGAGCTTGGATTTGCTTGTTACCGATATTCTTGGCGATTCTTCGTGCCCTGGTCCAATAATTCACCCCTTTCTGAGGGACACCCATTTCTTGATAGATGATGCCAATATTAAGGTAAGCACCAGCCTCGTTTTGTGGGGAATCGAGTTTCCGTGCGATTCGCAGAGAACGTTTTTGATTCATAATTGCTTGATCAAGATTGCCAAGAATACGTAATACCAACCCCTGTCTTCTTAGAACCTCAAGTTTATCCTGCAATTGCTTAGGCACGAGGTCTTTTTTACCGAGCAGATTCAAAGCTTGCTGGAAGAAATTGAGCGATTCTTTCAAAGCATATAAACGGTAGGATTTATCCGCCGCGAGTTTTGCATAGGTAACTCCTTTGGCTTTGTCTGTTGAATTGACAAAATGATGGGCGAGCTGTTCAGAGTTTTCAAATAGTTGTTTAGCAAATTGTTTTTCTAAAGCTCCACCTATTTGCAGGTGGAGTTCCTTACGTCGTGTTTTAAACAAAGAGCCATAGATAACCTCATAGGTGGTTGGTGATATGAACTCGTATATTGTTTCATCAATATCAGGTTGCAGAACCAGGATGCCCTCAAAGTGTACCAGTCTTTCGAGCGTTTCTTTTAAGTCGTCCGTTGAAATATTCGTTATTTTCGATAATAATGCCGGTCTGAAGGTTTTTCCAACAACTGAGGCATATTGGAGAAGATGCCGGTCGCTTTCACTCATTCTGTCGATCTGGGCAAGAATAACACCTGACATTGACTCGGCAATCTCTAAAGTCTTGAAGCGATTAGATACGACTGCTTGCCCTTTTTTCTTTCTGACGCCTCCTTTTCTTATGAGGAATTTCAAGATTTCTTGGATAAACAATGGATTGCCCGAGGATTTTCTGTAGACCGTATCCAGGATTTCCTGGTTGATACTCAGCGTGTCTAAGATTTCTTGACTATATTTGAGTGTTTCTTCTTTGCTGAAACTCTTTAGTGCGATATTCTTATAACTTTTATGACTGAGCCATGGGAAAGCGAAATCAGACCGGTATTCAAATAAGAAAAGGATTGGTATTTCATCTGAGTGATTGAATAAAGAATCAAGTAGCTCGTTGCTCGTAGGATCACTCCACTGAACATCTTCAACCCTTATAAGGAGCGGTGATTTCCTTGCTTCGCCGCTGAAAACTTCCTTTATTGAATCAAATATCCTCTTTTTCAGTTCATCGGGTGGAATTTGTTCAATTTGCGGGAATTTCAAACCATAAAGCGCGCCGATATAGGGAAGTGTTTCGTCGAGCACTAAGCCCAATTTTTTCAATTTAAGACTGATTAATAATTTCTTATCATGTTCGTTCGATTCATTTCTTATTTTGAAGTAGTCAGTGAATAGACTGATGATCGTTGTATATGCGATATTCGATTCATACGGCATGCAGCGCGCATTAAGCACTGCGAAGTTTTTCTTGCGCGCTAAAAATACGGCTTCAAGTCCTAATCTTGTTTTACCGGTTCCTGGTTCACCCACAATTCCTAGAATTGTGGTTTGGTTAACTTCTACTTTCTCAAGACATGACTCAATGACTTGGCGTTCATGCTGCCGACCGACAATCTTCAGTTTTGAAACATCAGGTAGCTTGTAGTGTTCGCGCATTTCTTTGACAAGATAGTTTAAGACTGGTTTTTTCTTACCCTTTACTTTAACTGAAGGTTTTTTCTCAACCTCAATAATGTCGGCGATTTGTTGATAAGTATTGTGACTTATTATTATCTCTCCTGCTTTAGAAACTCCTTCCAAACGTGCGGCTAAGTTTACGGCGTCTCCTATAACTGTATATTCCATTCTTTGTTCAGAACCGACATTCAAAGCAACTGCCGGACCTGTATTGATACCGATGCTCATTGCCAGAGGGCTTGAGAATTTCTTTTCATCATTGAATTTAAGCATTTCTTGTTGCATTTCCAATGCTGCTCTAACCGCTCGCTCCGGATCATCGTGATGAGCAATGGGTGCTCCAAAGAGAACCATAAGAGCATCACCCAGGAATTTGTCCACACTTCCTTCGTACTTAAAGACTATTTTGAGCATGCGGGTAAAAAAATCGTTGATGATATTGGCGATATCTTCAGGGTCCATGGTTTCTGAAAGTGCTGTGAAACCAGAGAGATCAGCAAATGCCACGGTGATAATTCGCCTTTCTCCTTCGATCTTCTTGGCAGATGGATCAAGGATGATCTTTTCAACTACCCTGGGAGGTAAATACCTTTTGTACGAGTTGACTAAGTCTTTAAGCCATGTTAACCTGGCTGAGGGTTCGTCTTTTCCTTTAAATCCAGAGGTTAGCTCTTTTATTTTCTGAATAATATTATTATCTTTCATAAGCAAATATTAATGATTTTTTGCTGGTGGTCAAGAAGCCAGTTGATTACTTCTTTTTGAGGGTTGTCAAGAAAGCCTTGACGATCTTAGGATCAAATTGCGAACCGGCGTTTTGCCTGAGTCGATTAATCGCCTGTTTTTTCGGTATCGCTTTGCGGTATGGACGATCCGTGGTCATCGCATCATATGCATCAGCAACCGCAACAATTCTTGCACCGAGTGGTATTGATGTTTTTTTCAACCCATTAGGATAACCATTCCCATCATATCTTTCATGTTCACACCTTATTATTTCACATGTTGCAGCCAGGCTTTTTATATCCTTAAGAATACTGTGACCAATATCAGGATGTTTTTTTATTGTTTCGTACTCGTCTTTTGTAAGTGGTTCTATTTTGCCAAGCAAGTAATCAGTAATACCGATCTTCCCTATGTCGTGAAGGTAGCCGGCATGGCTCAGTTCTTTGATTTGCATTTTGTTTAGTTTTAAGGCTTTGGCAATCTTCATTGCGTATTTTCTTACGCGTTCAGAATGACCCCGTGTGTAGTGGTCTTTTGCCTCCATCGCTGATACAAGCGCTTTAATAGTATCCAAGTAGCTTTCTTCCAGCGACTCATAGAGACGACTGTTTTCGATCGCTATCGCTGCCTGGTTTGCGATGAGGTTCAGTATCCTTACGTCATCATCATCGAATTTGTTTTTCTGATAACTTTCAATATTGATAATGCCGATGACCCTATCTCCGAGTTTCAAAGGCACGGCGAGCTCTGATTGTGTTTTTTTGTCGAACGGTATATACTTTGCATTTTTAGTTATATCATTTGCCAGACAGTACTTGCCTGTCTTGGCAGCGTGACCGGTAAGACCTTGACCAAATTTGATTTTTCTTGTGGTTCGTGTTTTAGAGAGTGGTTTCGTTGATGCGCGGATAGTAAGTTCATTGGTGATCTCATCAATCATAAGGATACCAGCTCGTTCATAACCAAATGTTTTGCTCAAATGCATCAGAATTTTGGAAAAGAGTATGCTAATATCTACTATTGATGTTAGATCTTTACTAATCTCACAAAATAGGCTCAGTTCCTTGAACATTTTAGTTAGATAATCGACGTTCTTTTTATGAGTTGTGATGTCCGTTGCAACACCGAGCATGCCGATTACTCGACCATTGTGTTTTATCGGAGAAGAACTAACTTTTAAATAAATGTGCGTGCCATCCCTGTCGAGAATTACTAACTCATAGGGCCTTATTTTTCTTCCGATTTTCAATTTTCTGAAAGCGTCTTTTACCTTATTGCGTGATTCGGGTGCAATTATATTGAAGAATCGTTTGCCGACCAATTCCTTTACTGTATAGCCAGTGATTTTTTCAGTGTGTTTGTTTGTATAAGTGATTATACCCTTTAAGTTCACAGTACAAATCACCGTGGCGATATCATCGAATAAAGGACCATGATATTGTTCAAGATAGCTCTTGTTCTGTCTTGGTATCTGTTTTCTTGCCATTGTTATTATTAAGTATAGACAATGCAATCTTTTTGTCAAGATGTTTTTTCCCTTTTACCTGATTGGATTGCAAACATCCTACGGGGTTTATCAAATACATTTCCTTGTTGTTATTGACTTACTCAACGGGTTGCTTATAATATATACACAATGGTTTGGGTCGATATTGTACTCATTATTGTTCTTATGATCCTGGCGCTGCACGGTTTGCTCATCGGTATAATCCGAAGCGTATTCGACATCGTCGGTATTCTGATAGGGTATGTCCTGGCGGTCAGTTTCAGTGGTGCTATTGGGATGCCACGTTTTCTTGCTTTTCTTTTGATTTTTGTACTAATAGTGGTTGCTATTCACATCCTCGGTAGAATTATTTCAAAAGCGATGAGAACGACGCCGCTTGGTGCTATTGACCGAATATTAGGTGGTCTTTTAGGGTTAGCAAAAGGCTTGGTTATTTGTTTTGTTTTCTTATTGATCCTGCTTTTACTGCAAAAGTCAAATAAAGCAGTCTATAGATCAACGATTGCACCCCAGATATTGAGAGGTGGTTTGATAGCAAGTCAAGTTCTTCCTGACAAGTGGAATAATTGGATTGAAGATGTCGTTACGAAACGCGAGCTGGTGCAGGGCCATGAGGACTATCACATTTCTTTCTGATTTTGGTGAAGATGATTGGTTTGTTGCCGCGGTAAAAGGCGAAATTCTAAAGATCGATCCCAATATCAATATCATTGACATCACCCATAAGATCGAGCCCCATGATATAAAATCTGCTGCTTTCATTTTAAAATCAGTATGCGGCAATTTCCCACCCGGTACAGTTCATCTGGTTGTTGTTGACCCTGGTGTTGGTAGTGAACGTAAACCCATTATCATTGAGGCAGAGAAATACTCTTTTGTTGGACCGGATAATGGGGTCTTTTCATATATCTATGACCGATTGACCAAAGCATACGCGATCGATGTAAAGGCTAAGATAAGTGCTACATTTCATGGACGGGATATCTTTGCTCCAGTAGCCGCACGCGTAGCTATTGGTAAGCTCCCGTCTGATTTTGGCAGTGAAATTCATGATCTACACAGATTTGAATTCCCCAGAGTGACCAAGCGGGCAAACCGGTTGCATGGTGAGATTTTGTATATCGATCACTTTGGTAACCTTATTACAAATATACCCAATACTACTGATGTAAAAAACCTCAATATCTCTGGTAAAGAAGTCGCATTGAAACACTTCTATGGAGAAGGGGTTGAGGGTCAGATGATTTGTATTAAAGGAAGTAGTGGCTATTATGAAATCGCTTGTTATAAAGGGGATGCCAAAAGGTTTCTAAATGTTGCAATTGGTGAAAAGATCGTTGCCAGTATTACATAGGTATCATTGTGTTTTATATTTCATCATTTTAGACTTAAGCCTTGACAAAACTACAATTGTGGTTATAATATACTTAAAGGAGGAAGTATGAATAGACTATTGTTGTTCGTTCTGTGTGTGTGTTTTGGCTTTGGTCAGGTTCTACAAATCGATTCAATCATCGACCCAGGAACTTGGACTAATCCTGATAATATTCTTACATCTGATGATCTTTATGGTGAACCTGGTGGTAATAATGATGCATTACAACTTCAAATAGTCGTCCCCACAGATACGAGCGCTACACTCGATTCTGTCAAGGTCTTCTTAGAGCAGTATGTGAGTGATACTACTAAGGGAGCCTGGCGGGTTAGACCGATCGTTAATGGAAATCCTGGTGCACTGAGCGGTGAGATAATGGGAACTGCTACAGATGAGTATATTATGTTTGATATTAGTGCTGATATTACTGGTTGGGCAGACATGTTTGATTTAGCTATTGAACTACGTAATACAAAAGTAGGCGGTGGTCCAGACCCAGAGTGGTATGCGGATTACTTATATGTCTATGTATATATTGATGCTGGTGTTTTTGAAGGCGAGCATGAAAAGGTGAGCGACTCAAGGCTCATTGTCCCGTCGATAGTCACCGGTGCATTGGCCTTTACATATTATCTCGATACACCATCCCTCATTGCCGTGGTAGTCTACAATAGTATAGGTGAGAGAATATTGAGTAGGAGTGTAAGCGGTAATGCGGGGGAAAATAAAATCACACTCGGTAAAGTCAATGAGCTCTCAGCGGGTACATATTATATTCGGGTGAAATCAGCAGACCATAATGTTGAATCAGGTAAATTTATTATTCCGGAGTAGATAACAGATCAGACAGTAATTAATTGGCGGGGTTAGATCACAATTAGTGATACAAACCCCGCTTTTTTTTGCTTTATCTCATATAACCAACCCAATTTTTTGTTGACTAAGAAACATATTCATATAAAATAGACAATGGCTAGATTAGAGAATATCATTAAAAGGAAAGTTCTTGTTCTTGATGGGGCTACTGGTACAAATCTTTTGGATAAAGGATTATCCCCTGGCGAATCGCCGAGCATACTTAATATTCGTAACCCTGAAGCAGTTTACAGTCTCCACGAGCAATACATCAAGGCTGGTGCCCAGGCTATTTTGACCAACACCTTTACTGCTAACCCTGCGAATATCCCCATGTCTAAACTCAATAGAGTTATATCCGCAGGTGTTAAGATAGCTAAACGTGCAGCAAAGAATCGGACATTTGTTTTTGGTGATATAGGACCTCTGGGTGAGTTGATCAAACCATACGGCGAGCTCTCTTTTGAAGAAGTACACAGAACTTTTTTAAATATTTGTCACAGTATGTACAAGGTAGGTATTAGGGTATTCTGGCTTGAGACTTTTACCTCAATAATTGAAGCAAAGGCAGCTTTTCTTGCAGCCCGCAGTTTTTCAAGAGACGTTTTCATATGTTTGTCACTACAGGATAACGGTCGTACAGTTATGGGTGAGACCCCTGAGTCGATCGTTGTGACATTTGAGGCGCTTGGGGCAAAAGGCATTGGTATAAACTGCACTTCGCCTGAGGTTGCTATTGACGCAGTTACCAGGATGGCGTGCGTTAGCAGCAGATCTTTGATCGTTAAACCAAATGCAGGTGAGGTTAATATCGTTGGTAATGAAATCTCGCATACGCTTTCAGACCGCGAGGTGGCTCGGTTTTATAAACGGTTCATCAAAGCTGGTGCAAACATCATTGGTGGCTGTTGTGGAACAACGCCCAAATATGTTGAGTTTATCAGTAAGCAAAATGCAGTTCCAAAAAAACGAAAAGCGGTAAGTAAGTTTGTTCTGGCGACGACGCACAGGATATTAGAGGTCGTCGATGATTCATCAATGATTATCGGTGAACGCATGAACCCATCTGGTCGAAAAAAAGTAAAAAGGAAGCTGCAAGAGGGGGATTATGAGATTTATGGACAGGAAGCTAAATCACAGGAAGCTGCAGGTGTTGACGCACTCGATGTGAATGCTTTTGTTGTTGACCTCGATGAGAAAAACACACTCAAGAAGGCTGTTTTTGAAGTTATCGGAGCATCTGTGTTGCCTTTATTCATTGACACCCAGGACTTTGATGCGGCTGAATCCATCCTTTCATTTTATCCTGGTGTGGGAGTTTATAATTCAATCCCCGCGCAGAAGAAAGCACTGCTGAAGTGGTTGCCAATGATTAAAAAATACGGCTTTAAAGCTGTGGTGTCATTAGTTGGTAAGAGCATACCGCGTAGCGTTAAGCAAAGGATAGATAATGTAGATATTGCTTTAGCAGTTGCCGATCAGCTTGATTTTTCCAAAAACGATTTGATTTTTGATCCACTGGTTTTTTCGGCAGCTACTGACAAGGATCAAATTACGTATACTTTGAAGACTGTTGAGCGCCTCCATCGACGTGGTCTGAAGACGATACTTGGAATTTCGAATGTCTCTTTTGGTTTGCCGCAGCGCAGTAAACTAAATGCAGCACTTGCCACAGCGGCGATTAAATGCGGTATTACGTTTCTTATATTGAATCCTCATGACAAAATTGTCATGGATGCTGTTAGAGCGGCGCGCGTACTATTTAGGGATACTGTTTCCATATCTGATTACACCAGGAGTGGATCGCATCGCAGTTTGTCAAGGTCTGCAAGAGATCTAACTGAAGCGATTGTTTTTGGAAATAAAAGCTTGAGTCGAGAATTCGCCCAAAAAATGCTCAGTGCAGGTACACCGCCTCAGGAGATTATTGACCATTTTGTCTCAAAAGCTCTTAACCGGGTCGGTGATCTTTATGAAACAGGCAAGTATTTTATCCCGGATCTACTAAAGGCAGCTGAGGCTTCAAAGTATGCCCTTGATATTGTCCGTAAATATCTGCCAAAAGGTAGAAAACGTGGTAAAATTGTACTCGCAACAATAAAGGGTGATATTCATGATATTGGCAAAAATATCGCGTGTATGATATTTGAATCAGCTGGTTATGAAGTAATTGACCTTGGCAAAGACATATCTACTGAAAAGATCGTGGCAGCTGTAAGGAAGGTCAAGCCGGATGCTCTTGGTTTAAGTGCTCTGTTGACAACGACCATGTTTGAGATGGCTAACGTGGTAACCGCATTGAAGAAGGCAAAGCTAAAGGTTAAAGTGATAATTGGTGGTCCCAATGTAAGTAAGCGCTACGCAAAAAAAATCGGTGCCTATGGTGCGGCAACTACTGTGTTGGAAGGTTTGGCACTTTTAAAGCAGTCAAGATAAACCACAATGCTGCGAGAAAAAATATCAAAGCGCAAAATCATCACGCTTGAGGTCCTTCTTCCTAGAAACCTCAACCTCAATGGACTTTCAGATAAAATTAAGCAATTTAATGGCTACATTGATGCGCTAAACATTCCCTCGAATCCCCTCGGGAGATTAAGACCGGATGCTCTATGTTGCGCACATGTTATTCAGCAAAGAACCGGGATTGAAACCATTCCGCATTTTGTTGCGCGTTATTTCACCTCACTGAGTTTTGAGAGTCATTTGCTCGGTGCTGCAGCACTAGAAATATCTAATGTTTTGTGCATAACTGGAGATGCCCCGGTTGAAGGACGGAGCGGATTTGAGTTGAATTCATCAAAACTATTAGATATCGCTAAAAAAATCCAACAGGGTGTGACTTCAGCACGAAAAGCAATAAACCCGGTAGACTTTTGTCTTTGTACTAGTTTTAATCCGAATGTTCCGAATATCCAAGGTGAATTTATGAAATCAAGAGACAAATACAAATACGGTGCCGAGTGTTTTTTTACGCAACCTGTATTCAACCCCATACGATTTATTGAAATCGCTAAACAGTTTCGGCAGCGTTTTGATAAAGCAAAGCTCATTGCTGGACTTTCTTTTTTGCACACCAAGAAAAGGGCTTTTGCTCTAATGAAATTTTTGGGTATCCCTTATGAGTATATCAATAATATCGAAGAAAGGGATGAGACCGAAATCCTTCTGGAAACCGCTGAAAAATTAAAAGATCATGTTGATGGATTTTATATTATCCCCATCACCAAGTACACCAAGGCCTTAGAGTTCGTTAAAAAAATCAGAGAGATGCTATAGTTACTGAGGAGAACATGAAATAGTTCTCATATCATCCACGATATGATGTAGTCGCTTGATTTATCAGGCTTTGTCCAATAAATTGGACAACTACAATTATTAATGCCAGATTCTTTTTGAACGATATTATCGTTTAGTGCGCTAATAACGTTGATTTTCGCCCTACGCTTTACTCCCTACGCCTTACGCTTTTCCCGTTCTAAGTCTCCAGGTCTTATTCAATAATCCCCAGCCAGGGTCCAAGGAGAAACTGCAATCTTCCGATTAAAAGACTTATACGCGACATAACAGTGTAGCCAAAAGATGCACCAAAACCAAGCATGAGGAAAATTATACCCAGGTTTGCCACTGGTTTCATTATCCCTTTTCTTTCTTGTGAGAAGAAGAAATAGATGAGAACTGAGATTACGCCGACAAGCATGATTACTGCCCATAAACCTGTATCCCATTTTGCGAAAGCCTCGATCGTAAATAGAGTACCTTGAGTTTGCTTAAGGATATCTCTTTGAAACAGGGCTGGTATAATAGCGCCGGAGCCCCAGCCGAGTAAAAAGGCTATGGGTAAGCGCACAAGATAGCCGATCTTAGGGATGAACCTGGCAAAGTAGCAAAGTCCAAAGAGTAGCGGGATAATGTAGACAATATTACCTTGTATGAAAAGTGGTTCAAAGAGGTTAGGCACCATCTGATTGTGCCAGGTAATGGCAATCAAATAACCTGCTGATGCACCAACAAATAGGTGTTCGGCAAATTGATACAATATATTGTCGCGGAACAGAAAAGAAAAGATGGCAAGCGTCAGGAGTGCGGATAGCCAGATCCAAGGATCAGGTGTAATATTCATTTCTTCCTCCTTGTGACGAAGTACCCGATATTGCCGATAATAATGAAGACCATGATAACAAGATGTCCAAGGGATTGAGCATCCATGCCTTGCGCTGCTGTGCGTTTGCCCTCAGAATAGCCATGTTCGTGGACTAATATCTCATATTCAGATGCGCCTTTCATGCCGGCAAGTAGACCAACAACTTGACCGGTTTCGACATAAGGGTAGACATCTGCAGCAGACACTGCGGTAACTCCGATACCAACTCTGGCGTTATATCTTGCTTGGGCAAATAAAAGCCAGGCGCGCCATCCTGGATCACCCGCAGAGAGCGTGATCATGAGACTTAGATCATCATAGTTTTGTATATGAGCAGTGATTTCGATTGAGTCCAAAGGTGTTCCATGATAATCGACTGGGAATACACTCTTGATATTATCGCCCATCCCCAAAAGGATAGCTGTGACACCAAACTTATAGCCTAGAAAAACAAAGTCTTTACCGTATTCCTTATTGAATTCTTTAGGGATTTGCGCGAGCGCAATTTCAGCAAGGCCTGGTCCTTGCGGCCATAGAGACATTACAATAACCTTGATATCACGTGCAAAACAATGGCGCAGGACTGCGACGAGCATGGGGTATAGCTCAGGCATTGATTGAGGGTCAAAGTCAATTGATATGAGAATAGGATTTGACTGTGGACCCAGGCTGTCTATTGCGGCAAACAATCGTTGGCTTTTGGGCATAATCCTAATCGGTAAACCGATCGGTTTGAGCAAGGGGATCATAATAGCAATGGCGATTACCACATAGATTACTTGTCTGGGTATTTTTGTGAGAGCTTTGAATATGTTCATATTAACCTCCACCACCTAGCCAGGACCGTTCAATACCAAGGATGATTTTCAACGCGGTTGACACGCTGCCAAATGCAACGCCGAAAATTATCCCCCGTTTTGCCGCAGTATTTGGAACGTTCAAAAGCCATTCTGCAATTTCCGGAATTCTTGACCAGATAAATTGCCCAAAAGGCACCATGCCAAGCATGACTACAAAGCCAGCGATGAGTAGGACTGTTGCTTCCTTAGATCTTGCTCTGAATGCACGGTATGCAGCTGATGCCATGTAAAATGCGAGGATTGCATACATCGCCGCACCGAGTGGAAGGATTATATTCGTGTAGAACGTCATGAACAATGTACCTGTTCTAATACCCCAAAAAATACCGAGCACTGCCATGACAGTAAGACTGGTCAAGGTCACAATGCTGAAGTACCAGCGGTTTTTCTTGCGTCTGATGCGATCAGTGTGGTGTTTTATCAGGCTACCAGCCCCCAGTATCCAAGCAAATCCTGCAATCGCAATGTACCATTTAAAACTGTGGTCAAAAAATAGCTGGCTAAGTGAATGAGGAACAAAGAACTGGACGATCATGAAAATCCCCAGGACCGCACATATCAATAAGGGGATGCGTTTTTTCATTAGAGCCTCCTTTTTATATGTTGAACAAAGCAGCAACTTGTTCAATACCGATTAGCATTAACGCCGAGCCGATGATGAGAATTGCGAGGATAATCATTTTGCCCCAGTCCTGTCCTTTTAAAGAACCCATGAGCAGTGGCTCTCGCGAAAGATAAGCAGATGCCGCATACAGCTCTTCACCGATTAAAGTATAATCGCATGTCGTAATAAAAAATGGCAATTGAAATACTGAATCCGTACCAGCTATCTGGATTGCACCGGTTGAAGCGCCGGTTTCTGCAAGAATAAGGGATTCAGCCCAAAAGTATCCTAAAAATAGATTTGTTGCGGGTTTTTCCCTGACCATTGTACCACATACTGCAGCAACGTATGCAAACTGATTTCCAGTGATAAAATACACGTTATCCGGATTGTAAATGTCTGGTCTTCCTGCGTCAGTATAGGCTTCCTTTACTATTTCTTGTGCCACTGTGTAAACAACTGGGTTACGGTTTGGCACGAGAAGCGTTGTATTGTATTCAGCGGTTTTCTTAGCAACGCGAGAAAGGATATTGAGTGAGGCAATTGTCGCAATATCTGCGATCGATGATAAACCTGGAACATAGAGGATCGGCTTACCCATTTCTGTTGCTCTACCGACCGCCTCATCCAAAGCATCGAGCCCGGGGATTTTTCGTACGAACATTTCTTTACCTGCACGTGCATGAAAGATAAACCACAAAAGGATCGCTGTATAGATAATGAAGCCTAAAAGGATATTCAATTTGCCAGTATGAAACCACTGTCCACTGCTTTTCACTTGTTCCGAGATTTCAGATTGGGCAAGAATTTCTCCTTGTTTGATACTGGCTATTTTATATTCGTATTTGATACCGTTGTGGGTTTTCGTATCCGTGAATTCATTAGTCCATTTGTCGGTTGACCCGATTAGCTCAAAGGTCTCTCCTTCTTTTGCACGGTATATATCATAGCCATCGATTTCATC
>JAUWGT010000125.1 GCA_030606265.1 Candidatus Stahliibacteriota bacterium
TATTTCCGGGATGATGATTATCGACTCTCTTTCATGTTTGGCAATTTCCTCAGTCTTACAAATATCGATGAGAAGGACATCCAAAGGATTGCGCGCTTAAGGCTCTCTCCTCTGTATGTATCAGTTCACACCACAGATCCAGAACTGCGCAAAAAATTGTTCAAGCACGAAAGAGCGAGGTTTATCATGGAACAACTCTGTTCTCTGATCGATAATGATATAAAAATTCACTGTCAGATTGTCGTCATTCCAGAGGTTAATGATGGCGCCCACCTGATCAAGACTATCACTGACCTTGGTGCATTATATCCGGGCATTGCTTCTATCGGTATCGTACCAGTGGGCAAGACCAGACACACAGATAAAATCCCCTCAGTATCTCAGACCCAGGCTAAGGTGATAATCCACGCCGCACAAGAACTCCATAATACCTATCGAAAAAAGCACAAGCAGGGCTTGGTATATCTTGCCGACGAATTCTTCATAAAAGCCAATATGCCGATCCCTGAAACTGAGTATTATGACGACTTTCCTCAATATGAAAATGGTATTGGCATAACACGAACTTTCCTTAGTGAAATAGATAAATTAGATCTGAAAAGGAAGATCCACGGCAGGTATTTATTTCTAACTGGGTTCTCAGCGTTACCATTTGTCAATGAGCTGAAAGCAAAGTTACAGACGCTTGGCTGTATTGATGATAATATCACTGTTCTTCCAGTCTCTAATCTCTTTCTCGGTCGCTCAGTAACTGTTTCTGGGTTGCTCGGTGCTGAAGATTTTACTGAAGCGCTGAGCAGAATCAACGGCAAATACGACAGGATCATTCTCCCACCGAACTGCGTTAATGATTCGAAACAGTTTATCGATAATCAAACCTTACAGGATACGCGCGTTATTATTGCACCCCAGAGCTTGAAGGAATTATTGACGTGGCTACAGTAGTAATAGTAGGTAGAAAAAATGTGGGCAAGTCAACGATCTTTAACCGATTGATCGGAATGAGATTGAATATCGTGTACAAAGAACCTGGTGTGACACGAGATAGAATTTATGGTGAAGTAGAATGGTGCAGCCGGGTCTTCGATATCATTGATACCGGCGGTTTCTTTCCTGGTGAAAATGAAGGACTCGTAGTCAAGATCAACCGCCAGATCGAATATGGCTTAGCTGAAGCAAACCTTGTCTATTTCGTGGTCGATGCCAAAGACGGTCTAAAACCAGGCGACCAAGACATCTGCCAATCAATCCGCAAAAGTAATAAAAAGGTATTCTTATTAATGAATAAAATCGACTGCAAACATACTGAAAGCGAAGTATTAGAGTTTTCTAAACTGGGGTTTGAGGATTCGTTCTTGGTCTCAGGAGAAGCAGGTATTGGTTTTGGCGATGTTTTGGACAAAACTATTGAAATCCTGCCCAAGGCGAAAAAGGAACGCATGCGCAAAAAAATAAAGGTATTGATCCTTGGACGACCCAATGCCGGTAAATCAACGCTGTTAAATACCGTAACAAAACAAGAACGGGCGATAGTTGATGAAAAGCCTGGAACAACCAGAGATATAGTACGTGCCACATTCAAATATCAAGATCAAAATATCGAAATCATTGATACCTGTGGTTTACGCCGCAAAACGAATATTAAAACATCGGTTGAGTTCTACTCTATGGTCCGCGCGATAAGCGCTATCGAAAATGCTGACATTGCGGTTCTGCTATTTGATACGAACGAAGGTGTCGTTGATCAAGACCGCCGTATAGCCTCGATAGTACTATCAAAAGCAAAGAGTTTGGTTTTGGCACCCAACAAGATCGATCTCATAAAAACAATGAACAGAAATAGAATCATCCCCTCAACTCAGGAATCATTCAAATCCCTGGACTTCATACCGATCGTACCCATCTCTGCGAAAGAAGACATCGGATTAGAACAACTCTTGACTTGTATCGTCACCGTTTATGCTGAATCCCGTAAGTTCGCTGACAAAATCGTTGTCCGAAGCTTGACCGAGAAACTGCAAAATCCGACCAATGGATTTCTTGTCAGCCTGAAACAAGTGAGCACCAGTCCACCTTTATTCCGAGCCACTCTTTCAACTAAAGTCAAAGATCACTATATAAGGTATTTACGCAAATCAATTCGTCAGTACTTCGGTTTCAAGGGTGTACCGATACTGATAAAAACAAGAAAGGTCAACCCCCGATCAGGATATTCTCTATGAGGTGCAAATCATGAACTATATACTCCCTTTTGTTGTAGGTTTTGTTTTTGGAATAATCCCCTTTTCCTACATCCTTGGTAAAATAAAAGGAATTGATCTAAAAAATGTCGGCAGCGGAAATATCGGCGCTACAAACCTCGGTCGCCATGCAGGCTTACCATTTTTTATTATCGGCTTTATATTAGATGGACTGAAGGGTCTCATCCCGGTCCTCCTTATCAGGAATTTTGGATATCTTACGGCGCTTGCCGGTGCCGGTGCAATACTCGGCCACATCTTCAACCCACTCTTCAGATTCCGTGGAGGTAAGGGTGTCTCAACCATGATCGGAGTAGCTATTGGAATTGTACCGAAATCTTTCCTGATCTCCCTGGCAGTATGGCTTGTAGTCTACCTCAGCACATTTATTGTTGCCCTAGCATCTATCGGGTTTGCGGCAGCACTACCAATCCTTAGTTTCGCGATGAAGGAAGCTACCCTGACCGACAGAATATTCATGATGATAATGGCCGCGTTTATTGTCTACGCCCACCGGTCTAATATAAGAAGAATATTGAAAAAAGAAGAACCAAAACTTGTTCTCTGGAGGAAAAAATGAAGTTGAGCATACTCGGATGCGGTAACTGGGGTTCAGTATTCGGTATCATACAGCAGCAAAACGGTCATGTTGTGAAGATTTGGGAATTCGATCGAAAAAGGGCTGAACATATTTCACAAACAAGAGATAATGCACCGTTTCTTATCGGCAAAAAAATACCTGAAGAGATATTTGTGCACTGGGATATTGAAAAGGTCTTAGCTGGCGCTGAGGTTATAGTCTTTGCTATACCATCCCAGGCACTGCACAACATCATCGATAGATTAACCAAGGTTGATATCCGTGGTGCTTACTTTCTAAGTCTGACAAAAGGGATTGATATCAGAACGCTAAAAAGACCGTCTGAGATCATAACCCTGCTGGCATCGGCAAAGGATCGAGTCTATGTACTTTCTGGTCCATCAATAGCCAATGAAATAATCCGGGAGGAACCGACCGCAGTAGTGCTTGTCGGTCCAGATCCTACAGGTGCCACAAACCTCCAGCATGAATTAGCGTCTGATAACTTTCGGATCTATATCGGTGATGACATTATTGGCGTGGAACTCGGTGCGGCGATCAAGAATGTTATCGCTATCGGCTGTGGGATAAGCGCTGGCTTGGGATTTGGAAAGAACGCCAAAGGTACTTTGCTCGCTCGTGGGATCGTCGAAATGCAGCGCTTAGGCATTGAACTGGGCGCCAAAGCAAAGACCTTTTGGGGACTCTCCGGCTTGGGTGATATGGTAACGACCTCATTCAGTGAAGAATCACGTAACCACAGGTTTGGTAAATATATCGGTGCTGGCAAAAGTGTGGCTGAAACCGAAGCCGAGATGATCATGGTTGCCGAGGGTGTCCCGACCTCAAAAGCAGTCATGGCGCTTGCCAGTAAGTGTAAAATTGAAATGCCGATATGTGAGGTGGTACACAGTATATTGTTCGAGAACAAACCTCCAAAACAGGGGTTAAGGGACCTCATGACCAGACCATTAAAATATGAATAATACAAGTATTAGTTTTCTTCGAAAACTGGAGGGAATATGACTGAAAAGGAATTCTTTTCGATTAAAGAAGTCGCTGATATGTTGGATTTAAAGCCCTACATATTAAGATACTGGGAAAAGGAATTTGCGATTCTCAAACCAAAACGGAATCGTGTGGAACGAAGATACTATTCAAAAAAGGACATCGACATTATCAAGTTGATAAAAAGTGTTTTGTATGACCAAGGCTATACCATTGCCGGTGCAAAAAAGAAACTTGTTCGATTGAGTGATGGACCAGAACAGCTATCGCTCCCGCTTCGGAATAGAAGTAAGGCGTTGAAAGAAATAAAGGCAGAGCTACAGGAGATTAGCAAGTTTCTGAACGACTAAAAACCATTATTCCTCGTCTATCGCACTGATTCTTGCAGTAGCTTGATTCTTTAAGCTCAGCGACAGGGCAATACTATTTGCCTGCAAATAGTATTGCCTGGCCACCTCTTTCTCACCCAGACCTATCGATGCATCGCCGGCAAAGAGTAATGTCCTTGCTGCATCATCCCTCTTCTGTTTAAAAAATTCGCAAGCTAAAAGGTAGTACTCACGTGCGCTCAGATAGTCCTCTATCTCAATGTACAGGTTGCCGATTTCAACGTAGACTTCAGGTCTTTCACCGGCCTTTCGTATTAGATCTTCCAATATCTCTACAGCTTTATCGTAGTAACCTGCTCTTCGATAGATTTTTGACTTCAAAATATAGGCATCGAACAGGAAAACCGATAACGGAAATTCAGTAATGAGTTTGTCTGTCATCGTTTCTGCTTCTTTGCTTTGACCCAGTATATCGTATGTTTTGGCGATTTCGAAAATAGCCTTTTCGCGATATTTCTCGTTCTCTAAAAGCAGATTATAGTAGTACAGTACAGAATCATATTTTGATTCCTCAAAATAAATCATACCGAGTTCATCAGCGGCATAGGAATGGTACGTCTCGGCATTAGTGTCCACCAATAATTGAACAAAAACCTTCTTGACCTCATAGATATTACCCATTGTTTGATATACCCTTGCCTTTTCAACTAACGCCTTATGTGCCACCGATGACCCGGGTTTTTGCTCAATTATTTTATTAAGAGCTGAAAGACTCCGGTAATATTCCTGTTTTTTGTACAATATCTTAGCAATACGCAGCTGGGTACTGGAAACAAGACTCGATCCGGGATTATCCTCAATAAATCTCTGCAGCGCGTCTATTAATGAAGGGTATTTCTTCAGATAGTAGAGCGTTTCATAAGTTCTTAAAACTATCTGCGCCGCAATAGTCTGCGATGGATTGAAATCCTTGACTAGATTATAGGATTTCAGAGCTTGCTTATACTCCTTCAAATGAAAATAGGAATCACCAAGGTTCTTCTGCGCTACCGCTGCATATAGTGACTTGGGATAGATCCTCACGAGTTCACTGTAGAAATCAATCGCCTGATCATACTCCTTTCTCTTGAAGTTTATTGAAGCGAGGATAAATGTAGCTCTATCACCGTATGGAGAATCCGGGAAGTCTTCACGTTGTCGCAAAAGCAACTCTTCTGCCTTTCCCCAAAGTCCAAGAAAGTAGACAGCCCTTCCCCTATGGAAAAGGTATTGGTCTACTGAGTCAGGCAAACCTTCGAAGTAATGAACCGCTGAATCATACCTTGATTCATTGCTAAACGTCATACCAAGAAGAAATTGGGCTTGGTAATTAGTTTGAAAAGTTAGATATTGTCTAAGATACTTGCGTGCCTTTACGTCGTCCCTGAGAAAATAGTATATTCTAGCTGATTCATATGTTGCGCGCTGCCTCACTGTTTCGTTGTCACTGTAACAAATAACTGAATCAAATAGAAGAAGGCTTGTTTCGTACTCCTCTATTTTAGAAAAAGCAAGTGCCAGACCGATTTCTCGATAACCAAAAAAAGAGCTCACGTTTTGATATTGTCTAATAGCATCCTGGAACAAAGCGCGCTCAAATTTCTGGCGCGCACTAACTAGTTCATTGTAATCCGCAATGTAATCGATTAACAAAACGATATCTATTGAATCCGGAATCTCTTCGAAATACTGCGTCGCCGCGGTGACTTCATTTTGTCGTAGTTTTATCAAACCTAAGTAATAATAGGCTTGCCAGATATCGCTGCGCTTTTTCAACAGACGCTCAAAATGCTCTGCCGACAGGTCGTACAAACCAAGCTGATAATAAACGACGCCAAGGGTAAAGATTGCTCCCGGTCTCTTAGACACAGCCTCAAGGTATTGCCTGCTCTTGTTCAATTCACCATTTATCAAAGCGTAAACCCCAGCGCGGTAGTAATTCTCGTAGGAAGGGGCAATCGATGAAACCAGTTCAAAATACCTCGCTGTTTCATCAAGGGATTGCCCATTGAAACTAACTCCCCCCCCGATTATTACCAACAGCAAGATACTACTCAAGGGGTACCTCAGCAGTATATATTCTTACCAACTCGCGAGATTCAGCATCAAAAACCAATTGAACCTGATAACCAGCAAGTAACGGGTGATTGTATATCCTGGTGAAATATCTCAATATCAGGTAGTTACTTACACTGTCCAGTGCGGCAAATTTGAACTTATACACCAATGTCCCTGATACATCATAGTGCTCTTTTGTTATTCTTGACAATAAAAACAGATTCTTTTCAATCTCCGTTCTCAGCCCATCTACCACACTCTTGTACTCAGCACCATCGCGTAAGAGAGTAGTTGCCTCCTTATATTTCCCCGAGAAAACAAGGCTGAAATCTCCCTGCTCAAGGCTTTTGAATGAATTA
>JAUWGT010000159.1 GCA_030606265.1 Candidatus Stahliibacteriota bacterium
AAATATTAAGGATATATTATTATACCTATAATTTATTTCTTGTCAAGACCTAATTTCACTGACTCCTCTTCACTTTTTGTAAAGCGCTGCCAATATTGCTTTTTTACAGCATCAGAATCTTTGTCATTGCGAGCGAATCCTGCTAATGGACGGGATGTGGTTCCGTTTCACGAGAATCCTCGCAAAGCGGGACAATCTCAGCGTAGCTTAAAGAGGCGATGTTATGTTTTCTCGATATTTTTCTCTGTCTATGAGATTGCGCAGCTTGTTCCGAAGCCAGTGAGGAATTAAGGAATTGCGACCATTCGCTCTATCGCTTTCAATGCTTTCTGGCGAATGGTTTCATCGACGTGTATTTCGTGTTTCATGTCTTCGAGCGCCCAGAGTACTTTTTCTAGACTATTTAGCTTCATGCTAGGACAAATCGCATTATGGCTGCCCGCAATAAATTCTTTGCCGGGGTTTTCTTTTTGCAGACGGTAGAGCATGCCGATTTCAGTGCAGATAATGAACTTGCTTGCTTTGCTGGTTTTGGCATGGGATATCATCTGTGATGTTGAACATATCCGGTCGGCAATTTTCTGTACTTCGATTCGGCATTCAGGATGGGCTAGAACTTCGGCGGTTGGGTGTGCTTTTTGGAGTTTTTCGATACCCGATTTTGAGAAGACCATATGGGTTGGGCAATAACCTGACCAGAGGTAGAATTTTTTGTTCTTGATCTGGCGTTCGATATAAGATCCGAGATACTTGTCAGGGGTGAAGATCACGTCTTCCTGTTCAATTGAATTTACAACCTTAACCCCATTTGCCGAAGTGCAGCAGATATCTGAGAGGGCTTTTACTTCAGCAGTGGAATTAACATAAGTGACTACTGCGGCAGCAGGGTGTTTTTCCCTTTCCCGACGCAGTTGTTCCTCCGTGATCATATCGGCCATAGGGCAGCCAGCATGTAGATCAGGGATCAGGACTGTTTTATCGGGGTTAAGGATTTTAGTGGTTTCTGCCATGAAGTGGACGCCACAAAAGAGAATGACCTTGCATTTGAGTTTTTGAGATACCCTTGCGAGTTCGAGGGAGTCACCCGTGAAATCAGCGATATCCTGGACCTCGGGCAACTGATAATTGTGGACGAGTATGACAGCATTCTTTTCTGTACACAGCAGACGGATTTTCTCGGTGATTTTTTGCATATGGTTTTAGTGGGTAATTGATGGAGTGAGGATATAGTGAATAGGATTAACCGGAATCTGGGAAACACGTACTTCGTAGTGCAGATGCGGACCAGTACTCTTTCCTGTACTACCGACACGAGCGACAACATCGCCTCTAGTAACTCTATTCCCTTCTTCAACGTCGATCCTCTGACAGTGCCCATACAAGGTCGTATAACCATAGCCATGGTCTATTTCAAGAGTCAAACCAAAACCTCGTCGCTCGCCGGCGAACTTAACCGAACCATCGGCCGGTGCAATAATCGGCGTGCCTGGTGGGGCAGCAATATCCAAGCCCTCATGCATCTTCACCTGACCGGTAAAGGGGTCGATACGGTAGCCAAACCCGCTCATGAACCATCCCTGGACCGGTATTATAGATGGTGTATGTTCTCTAAGAAACTTTTTCTCGTCGAGATATTGGACGATATTGTTGAAGCTTTCTTTTTGCAATCGGGAACGTGAGAGCAGATTATCCAGAGTTTTTGACAAACCCTCCAGGTCACTGTATACATCGGTTGTGAGTCCTTCAGCACTATGAAATTGACTGGAGCCGCCAACCCCCATGCTGCGTAGATCTTCGCCTATCGGGTTGAGCGAAGCATAAGTTCGGAGTTTTTTGTCATATTCTTCTAAGCTGTCAATCAGAATACTCAAATTAGCAATTTCTTCTTCAATTCGAGTAATCTCAAAACGCACTATTTCATTTTCCTGATTTAACCTCTCGAGCTTTCTTTTGTCGACTCGGTGAGACGTGAATAAAGTGAGATTATAGACAAAGAGCAGCAAGACTGCAATGAACACCAAACTCGCAAGGATAACAAACGCAAGTTTCACATGGAGGTTTATCCTTTTATTTTCTTTACCTGAGATTAATATGATGTCCAAGGGAATGTCTCCAAACATATTATATGAACGATTGTGAAAATGTCAAGAGGAGGAGAGGGGTGGTATTTCAATGCCTTTTTCCCTGGCAAAAGCTATGGCTTCATCATATCCGGCATCATAATGCCGTGCAATGCCAATACCAGGATCATTGGTCAGAACCCTTTCAATACGTTTTGCCATATCACGAGTACCGTCACAAACTAGAACCTGACCTGCGTGTATTGAATAGCCTATGCCCACACCGCCGCCGTGATGCACAGAAACCCAAGAAGCTCCTGAAGCAGTATTGAGGAGTCCGTTCAGAATCGGCCAATCAGCAATGGCGTCTGAACCGTCGAGCATACCCTCGGTTTCCCGATAGGGCGAGGCGACTGATCCAGTATCCAGATGGTCACGACCAATGACTATTGGTGCTTTAATTTCGTTGGTTTTTACCATATGGTTGATCTCCAAACCCAATTTATCCCGTTCACCATACCCTAACCACATGATCCGCGCTGGCAGACCCTGGAAAGGTACCTTTTTTTGCACTAGCTCAATCCAACGCCGGACCGACGCATCGCCGCCAAACATTTCTAAAACCTTCTTGTCAGTAGCATAAATATCATTTTTGTCACCGGATAGTGCAACCCAGCGGAACGGACCGCGACCCCGACAGAAAAGAGGTCTGATATATTCGGGCACAAAGCCAGGGATTACAAACGGGTTTTTAATACCCGCTTCTTTTGCCTGCCCGCGTATATTATTGCCGTAGTCAAATGCTATAGCGCCTTTTTTCTGAAGCTCCAGCATTGCCTCCATTTGTCGGGCGATTGATTCTAACGCGCGATTTTTATACTCTTCGGGGTTTTTGCTACGTAAGGCAATTGCCTGATCAAGGCTCATATTGCCGGGTACATAACCATTGAGTGTATCATGGGCTGAAGTTTGGTCAGTCAAGATATCAGGTACGATATTACGTTTTACGAGTTCTGGTTCAATATCCGAGGTATTGCCAATGAGGCCGATGGAGCGTGGTACTTTGTCTTTCACTGCTTCAAAGACCAGCTTGAGTGCTTCATCAAGGTTGTCCACCATGACATCGCAAAAACCTTGTTTTATCCGTTTATCAATACGCTTGGGGTCGATCTCAATATCAAGGATAACCCCTTCATTCATGGTAACTGACAAAGGTTGGGCTCCGCTCATGGCGCCCATACCGCCGGTAAGAACCCATTTTCCTTTTAGCGAACCGTCAAAATGTTTCTTTGCGCAGGCAGCAAATGTTTCGTAAGTTCCCTGGATAATACCCTGGGTACCGATATAGATCCAGGAACCAGCAGTCATCTGACCGTACATTATTAAACCTAAGGCTTCGAGTTTCCTGAAATAATCCCAGTTTGCCCAGGCAGGTACGAGGAGCGAGTTTGCGATGATCACGCGCGGCGCGTGCTCGAATGTCCTGAAAACGCCGACTGGTTTGCCAGATTGAACAAGGAGGGTTTCGTCATTCTCGAGCTTCTTCAATGAATTGACTATCGCGTGAAAGCATGCCCAGTTCCTTGCCGCCTTACCGCTGCCGCCATAGACGACCAGTTGTTCTGGGTTTTCTGCGACCTCAGGGTCTAAATTATTATGGAGCATCCTCAAGGCTGCTTCCTGCTGCCAACTCTTACATGAAATCTCTTTACCGCGCGGTGCAGAGACTGGTTTATAGACGAATTTTTCCATCATGCCTCCTGACAATTTTCTTATTCTATGCGAAAATGACTCTCTTGTCAATAATTACTGCAGAAACCCTCACCCCATAACGGCAGATGTAAGATACTAGATGCTTGATGATAGTAAAAGAACTGGATTCCCCGATCAGGCCGGGGAATGACCCCGTACGATTAACATCCTACGGGGCAGACTCCATCCCTCTCCCTTAAAAAGTAGTCGTCTGATTTATCAGACTGCCCGATGAATCGGGCAACTACAATTGAGTTCTCCCGCACACAGCACACGGGATGCTCATTGCTGCAATCACACTAAAACTGTGAGCAGCATTGGCATCGACAAGGCTCGCCTGTCTCGAATAAGGTGAGAGGAACAGCAACTCTTTGCTCTTCGAGTAAGACCCACGGAAGGGGGGCGCATCGAGAAGTTCGTTTATGATGTAGACACCCTTGGTTACCGAGGGATTATTGACTTAATACTGATATTATATATAATTCATTCTATGAGAAAACCGGTTTTATCATCGCATATTGAGATTATTTCCCCAGCATTTTACATAAAGTGCTGGGTCGCAATGGCCCTGGGGGTTGTGCTACTGTTTTTATCCTGTGGATTACCGCCCAAGCAGCAGGCTCAGAAAATCCTGCAAGATGGAATAAATGACGAATCAGTCATTATAAGAGTCAATGCAGCAAAAGGGCTGAAAAAAATAGGAGATGTACAGGGTACAAAAATACTCTATGAAATATTGCGCGGTGAAGACAAAAATGGCGTTGTTGCTGTTTTGGCAGCACTTTATGATCTAAAAGAAAGCCGCTATGCACCAGTCATCCTTGAGCTGGGTGGAAAACAAGATGCTCTAACAAGGGCTGAAGCCTACCGACTAATCTCGATCATGGAAGATCCCAAATGTAAAGACATTTTAATCAAGGGCACCCAGGATAAGATAGCCAAGATAAGAAGGTTTTCTTATCTTGGGCTTGAAAAATTCAATGCGAAGCAAATTATTAGAGAGGGTCTGCATGATATCGATATTCTTGTCAAGATCGCTGCGGCAAAAGCGCTGGGTCGGCTT
>JAUWGT010000136.1 GCA_030606265.1 Candidatus Stahliibacteriota bacterium
ATTTGCGTATGACAATCATGATACACAAACGCTTGTTCAAGGGAATAATGTTTTTGCCTTAGATTTGTATGCACAATTGAAGACCCAAGAGGGAAATCTTTTTTTATCGCCATACAGTATTTCCACTGCGCTTGCTATGATCTTTATTGGAGCACGCGGTACTTCTGAGAAACAAATGGCCGATGTATTGCATTTCACATTAAAACCAGGGCAGTTACATTCAGCATTTTCCGATTTTCGAATACAGCTAAAAAATTATGTCAAAGAGGGTATTGAGTTGAATATCGCAAATGCATTGTGGCTTCAGACCGGGCATAATTTCCTCAGTGACTTTCTTGGATTAACCAGGGAGCATTATGATGCGGGTCTTAATCATGTTGATTTTGCGAAAGACAGTGAGGCTGCGCGCAAGAAGATAAACATATGGGTTGAGCAAAAGACAAATGACAAGATACCAGAGTTGATTAAACCGGGCATGATTACTTCCATCACACGTCTTGTTTTGACAAATGCGATCTATTTTAAAGGTGAGTGGACAAACCAGTTCGAAGAAGAACTGACACAGGAAAATGCTTTCTATATCACCCCTGAGACTATAGTAGGTGTACAGATGATGAATCAAGAAGAAAGGTACAAATATTTTGAGGACGATGAGCTACAGGTTCTTGAAATTCCCTATAAGGGCGATGATTTGTCTATGGTTATTCTATTACCTGCAAAAAAGGATGGTTTAACTGAATTAGAAGATTCCGTTAATACAGATAGGCTCCAGGAATGGATGAATGCTTTGGCATGGCAGCAGGTTTCAGTATTTTTTCCTAAATTCACCATGACATGTGAATTCCAGTTGAGATCAGTACTTGCTGATATGGGTATGCCAATTGCTTTTACTGGAGAGGCTGATTTTTCAGGGATGACTGGAGAAAAAGACTTGTTTATCAGTGCCGTGGTTCACAAGGCATTCGTGGATGTTTCAGAAGAGGGTACTGAGGCAGCTGCCGCAACAGCAGTAATGATGGAATCTATACAACCTTTGTCGCTAGCAGTATTCCGTGCAGACCATCCTTTTCTTTTTATGATTCGTGATAATCACTCAGGGAGCATTTTGTTCATTGGTAGACTTATGGATCCCACGTTCTAAGTACTTATCAATGCATTTGTCCATGGAGTTAAGCGATTTCAGGATAAGAATTAGCATATTGCTCATGGTATTGCTGCCGTATTTAATTATCCATGGTGCGTATGGGCAGGTTCTTGATAGATCGCTGCTTACAGAAAGGATGCTCCATCCACTTGATTCATATACAGCCTACACTTTTCATAAAGGCGAGTGGGCATATAATTTCCCGGTATTGGGTTTGACCCCTGGCTGGATGTGGTGGGGGATAACTGATTGGATGACTGCTGAGCTCGATGTTGAATGCTGGCTCGGCGGTGTACCAAGTTTCAATTTCAGATTTGGTCTTATTGGGCAGAATGGCATTAGACCAGCCCTTGCTTATGAGACAATGTATCAATACTTACCCAGGGAGATAGACCTCATCGATGGATATGACACGCTTCACGTTGTCCGTAAAGGGCACAACTGGTACAACCGCATCAATGCGTCATGGCTCATATTGAAGCGCTTACGACTCCATGTTTCGTTAGGTGGAACTTTTTCAGAATACTTGCTCCTTGAAAATGACAATCGTCCTGAATATTATGGTCAAGTCTTTGAAAATTTAGTGAGCCCAGATATATCATTAGGTATAGACTGGCGTATTACTAAATGGCTCTCATTCCATGGTACTGGCTCTTACGGTACAACCTTTGTTTATTTGGACAATGTGCCAAGAAAGTATCAGTTTGCATATGGTTTTCGTGTGGCTCCATTTCTCAAGTGCCGGTGGGGATTTCTTAGGAACATGCGCATTGAAACAACATCACTGACTTTTTATTTTTCTGAAGCGCGTGAGACTGTCACACTGCCGATACCGATATTCCCTTATATTTATTGGCAATGGGGTGGTCATTGACTTGGACCAGCAAGTCGGTAGAATTAGTATGGTTAATCGCAGGAAAGGGGGTAGTATGAGGATTTTGTTGATATCATTAATGGTCTTGGTACTTGTATCGTGTGGTCAACAAAAAAGTGCCGAGAAGTATTTTGAACAAGGAGCACAATATTTTGAACAAGGTCAATATGATAAGGCGATTGAATTGTACCAGCAAGGGGTTCAAATAGCTCCAAAATCGGCAACAGGATATAATCTACTCGGTATGGCATATCGCTTCAAATTCAATAAGACTAATGAGCAACAATGGCGGAAAAAGGAGATCGGCAGTTTTGAAAAAGCTATTGAACATGACCCGGATCATATGCCAGCTTTGATAAATCTTGGAGCAACATATTTCTACTCAGGTGAAAAGGAAAAAGCTGTTCCTTACTTCAAACATGCTCTTGAAGTGTATCCCGAGCACCCTGAGTCAGAAGAGATAAGAAAGATGATTAATGATGTGGAAAGTAACAAGTAAGGTTTGGATATTTTTGTGTTCTTGAATAAGGAGATTGACAGTGAAGAAACTTAATTCTTTAATACTAATACTGATCACTTTGTGTTGCGTAACGTGGGTTACCTGTTCGAATGAAGATTCGAATGCGACAATTATTGAAGGTACGTACACAGTGAATCATAATAATGTTGCACTTGCTGATATCCCTGGTGAATGGATAGATTCAGTGATTATAAATCTGAAGCTGCACTATGCCCACACTTCGCATGGTAGTCAGTTAACGACCGGGCTTAACAGGATCGAGGTAGCAGAACCTACGTACAGTGTAGCAATCGGCAGCAGTTTTTTACCAACTGAAGCGAACGCCTTTTGCATATTTGATGGGCAAGAAAGTGAAACTTATATAACCCCAGAGCTATACTGGCAAACATCAGAAGGTATGGACTATACCAGAGCGGTTCTTGACAATAACTCGGATATAAACCTCTCAATGTGGTCATGGTGTTGCCAAATGGACTCCTATTCAGCTGAAGAGGCTGATGCCTACCTTGACTCCATCTCAACTCTTGAACAAGAGTTCCCCGATGTCATTTTTATATATATGACGGGTAATGCGCAGGGAACCGGAGCTGATGGGTATAATCGCTATTTGAGAAATCAACAAATCAGACAGTTTTGCAGTGATAATGACAAGATACTTTTTGATTTCGCCGACTTGGACGCCTGGTATTATGACGTAAATGCACAGGAATGGGATCAGGAAACGTATGATTATAATGGGACTCCTGTACCTGTTGAACATTCTCATTTCCACGGTAACGAGGCAGGTCATACAACATATGAGAGTTGTGAACAAAAAGGTAATGCAGTATGGTGGTTAATGGCAGTGCTTTCGGGTTGGGATGAATCTTGATGGCTTACGATTCATTAGTTACCCTGTCGTCTACTCACAGCACCCTCTGGGTAATCAGATCAGGGAAGATATTAATGCTGTTATCACTGATTACCATCGTTTTTTTAACACCTGATTTCTCCTGGGCACGAAAAAGGTTGAAGTATAGGCACGCCTTGATGATCGGTGCTGGTTTTTTTGGAGATGCATCTGAATTTGGATACGAGGGATTGTGTTTTGACTATCAATATGATGTGAGAGAATATATATCAATATCTCTGAAACCCGCATTCGCTTTCCCGGACGAACAAAATTCATATTATTCTCATTTGCTAGCAGGTATTAATTGGCGTCCATTTGGTGGTGTCTTACCGCGACGCAAGAGCAAATCATTTGGTTCGAGCCCATATCTTGGGTTGTGTTTAGGGCTTGATTATTTCTGGACCGACCCGGTATCGAATAACATAGAAATGCAGCAAAGATTTGGTCTTATGCCTACGATCGGAATAGGTTATAGCCTGCTTTCCTTTTCGCATTTCTTATTTGATATTTATGCTGGTCTTGGTTTTTCCTGGAGCTTACTTGGGGATTACGGTGATACGTTCACGGTCCAACAAGATGTAAGAATTTCATTTGGTATGAAATTTTAACGTAGGAATACTGTATAATAATAATACAAGGAGGATGCTAATATGAAACGAAATATTGCAGCGCTTATTTTTATCTTTATCTGTACAAGCATTACCTGGATGATACTGGGCGGTGTTACAAGCGCGCGAACTCATGACCAGGATACAAAGCTCAGAAGCGCAGTGGGTCAACTCTGGGGTACTGTTCAGATGCAGAATGCACCGTACATTTATTATCAAACAAAGAAAGAAACAAAAGTCAAGACAATAAGTGGTTCAGAGACTATCATTGAGACGAGGGTGGAAACATTTAATCACCCGGTAACCATTGAAGCGAGTGATATAGAAGTGGGTTTGCAACTTGAGCATCGAAAAAAGGGATTGCTCTGGTATTCAGTGTACAAAGTCAATTTTAACGGTTTGTATACAGTCATGAACAGCACTGGTGAACAGCGCATTTTCTATTTCGAGTATGCATTTCCAACCATGGACGGTCTTTATGACAATTTCTCTTTGTCCATAGATGGCGAGAAAATGAGGGATATTAAGCCTGTAAATGGCAGGATTGTGCAGAGAATCAGGATTGAGCCGGGACAGGTCAAGAAGTTTGGGATCGCCTATGGGTCGCAGGGTATGGATGAGTGGTGGTATGTATTTGGTAGTGGAGTGTCACATATACGCAATTTCAAACTCACCATGACAACGGATTTCGACAAGATAGACTTCTCAGATAACAGTGTGTCCCCGACACAGAAGATGAAGCAGGACAAAGGTTGGCAGTTAAGTTGGCAGTACGATGATCTGATCTCTGGTATTCAGATTGGCATCACCATGCCTCATAGAGTCAATCCAGGTCCTTTTGTGAGTAAGGTTACTTTTTTCGCACCGATATCATTATTTCTCTTCTTCTTCTTAATGTTTATCATAACAGCTCTAAATGAGATCAGAATACATCCTGTGAACTTTTTCTTTGTTGCCGCGGCATACTTCAGTTTTCATCTACTCTTAGCCTATCTAGTTGATCACATTGATATCCATCTTTCGCTGCTGATTTCATCAGTAGTTTCAATATTCTTGGTGATTTCATATATGCGATTAATAGTGGGTACTAAGTTTGCCTTTTTAGAAACTGGTATTTCACAATTCGTATACCTGGTACTTTTCTCATACACTTTTTTTCTGACCGGGTACACTGGTTTGGCAATAACAATACTGTGTATTATCACATTATTCATTGTTATGCAACTTACCGCCAAGATTAATTGGGAGCAGCAGTTCAGCAAGAAAAAATGATAAAGCAAATAATGCATTGATCATAGAAAGGTATCGCAGAAGGGAGTCAATATGGAGGCAAAAACAAAGACAGGAGTTCGTCAAAAGTATATATTAGGTTCTGTTCTTGGTATTATAGGTATCATTGGTTTTATAATATTCGTTGTTTTTCTCTTCAAACAGATAAAAGAACAAGCACCGAAAATCCAGGTTGTGGTTCCTGGTATGCATGAAATAGAATTAAGTGAACCAGGTCAATACACGATCTTTTATGAATACCGTAGTGTTATTGACAGCAAAATTTATATGACTGGCGAAGCACTTGCAGCAGAGCTACTGGTTACCTTGTACCAAAAAGCAGGAGATCAAAAAATAAACTTGCAGCAACCGTCCATGAATAATACTTATAATATGGGTAGTCGGGCAGGTATATCTCTGCTTGAATTCGATATTAATAATCCCGGAATCTATATTATCACTGCCCGTTATGCAGGTGATGTAGAGAAACCAGATATCGTTCTCGCGGTAGGTCAATTCAAGTTATTCGGAGTGATCTTTGGAGCCATCGGGATTTTCTTTATTTCCTTGATCATTGCTATTACTGGTTGCATCATTATCCTCGTAGCATATTTAAAAAGCCGTAAGACTAAAAAAGAAGCTCAACCCCAGTAGGCTATATCTGCTGACCAATGGATCACGATGAAGTGAAAAACCGCCCGGATTCGGTCATCGGGCAATACCGAGTAATTCTTTTCGACCTTTTTCATACTTTGACCTCGGTCGAAACTACTAAGGCTCCGGGGAGAAGAACGAGTGCAATCCTCGGTGTCTCTCGGGAGGAAT
>JAUWGT010000084.1 GCA_030606265.1 Candidatus Stahliibacteriota bacterium
GCTGCATAAGGATCATCAACATCAATGCCCTCATGGCTCCACGCATCAAATGTCTCTTTGATCATACTGTACTTCTGGCTGGACAACTGTCCGCTTTCGTCATTCGTGTCACGGTTAAGAGACACAATGCGATTATCAACTACCTGGTTCACATATTTTGCGATTTCCGATCTTGTTTTCCCCTGTGCTTGCATTTGCCTGACCGTTTTTACTGCATCAGACAAAGAAATCGCGTGCAATACTGATATTTGGAACAGTGTTGCAAATAGAAATAAACCGATTGCGTATTTTACTCTCTGCATATCGAATTTCATCAAAACCTCCTTTTTAATTACTGGAATTTATGTGGTTTGTATTTATTAGGATTGTACCTATATTCTATTAGTAGTCAATGGTTCGGCTGACTACCTGACAATGATTGTCTTGGTGAATCGACCGTTATGTTCCATAAAATAGATACCGGCTTTCTCAATGGTCTTTACTCTTTGACCGAGAATATTGTAGACTTGCATATCAGGAACAAAGGCAACTTGAGCAATGTTCATAATGGTCGGGTATGATCCATTGCTGACTGCGCAATGTTCTTTTTCGGCAATTGACACCGGTACGTCAACCTGAATGAGTTGACTCGCTATGCCTGGTCCTTGATCATTGACCCCTCTAACACGATAATAGTAAATGCCTGGTGCAATATCAGTAAAAGCATAGCATGTATCATATATCGGAGCATAGAGTCTAATCGAGTCGTACGTGACAGCCGGGTAAAAGTCGTCAATACATATACCTTCATATCGAAAATTACCATCCGTACTCAACCGAAATCTGAAAAATACAGATTGTCCAATATAGCTACTCAAAGAACGTCGATAATTGTACCACCACGGCTGTGTGCCATTCATGCGCACTAATTGACTCCAGACTAAACCATCCGTCGATATTTCAAAAAACGCCACGTCGCCGTAGTCTTCTAAATCGCAGTATACCCAGAACGAGATTGAATCACCGTCTTCCACAAAATAAGGGTATTTAGTTGTCGCATGTGCAATCGTACCATCGAGAAAATTACTTCTAAGACAATAACTTCCTGAATGAGCGTACTGGGTATCTGGTGCAAAACCATCGAGCATCCATCGCGTATTACTGGCACCGAACGTATCGACAACAACATCTTCACACCAGAGTTCCCAGAGTCTCCAAAGATTGACCTGGGCATTAGTGCGCGGACTCCACATAACCACATAATCATTGCCGGTCTGCTGATACTGTAAACTCGGTGCAACAACAATCCCCGGCGTTGCTGCAGTTACTGAATCAATACAGGATGCGAGGTAAACAAGGGGCTTGAAATTCTCTCTTATGATCTGTTGAAGAGAAATTGTGTCAGGTGCTAAAGACGTACCAAGTTCAATGGTAAATGAGTAACATGGAATACCTTTGACATATCGAGAATATCCATAAGTAAAATCAGCATATTCGCCGCAGATTGGATACCATGAGCTTTGTTGAAAAGGGGTATAAGGACCAGTCCCGCTCTGATTGAGCATCATCGTAGCAATTGTATCACCAAGGTCTTCAAACGTCGCACCATCTGGTGCTTGTGCAAATGACCATGCCCATGGCCAGGTCACCAGTTCACCATAGCAATGATAAGTAATAAGTGCGTTTATTGGCTTATCTGCAAAAAAATCAAAAAGCACTGCATTTTCAGGTTCGGAAAGAGATGCCGGACCACAAAAGAACATATTCGAAGGCACATGCGATGTATTTGGCCCGGGTTGACCGCCCCAGGTGTCATGAGCACTACCGCTGCAGCCTCCAGGATGATTGCGATTAGGATCGATCCCGATCGAACCACCATAAGGTCGGCGATTCTTGCGCCATCCAGGGTGATTCAAATCACGTGAATAGTAGTAACCATCCACATTAAAGCAGGGCATTATCCAAATCCGGCAATTATCTACTATCCAGGTAATGAGCGAATCCTGTCCATATGCAGAGACCAAGCTGTCAGCAAAGAATAGCGGTGCAACTGCCGATGTCCATTCATTTGCGTGGTGTGTACCGATGAAAAATAACCCTGGCTCGTCTTCATCAATACCCGGATTATCCGTAACCTCAATATAGTAGATCTGTCTACCTTCATAACTCAACCCGATAGAATCAATGCGGACAATATCAGGATATGTGGCGGCAAGGTAATACAGAGAATCAGTTATTTCTGCAAGTAATGGGTAATTGGCTCGATTTACCTGGAGGTCTATATAGTCGCTGGGTCTCAATTCTCCATCATAGAATATGAAGAGAAAAAATAAAAGCATAAGCGACTAAAAATCTCCAAAATCAAACGACCTGACAACCGATGGATCAGTTATAATTATATAGTCAGCCAGATATATGTACTCGGTGAAGTCAACATCTGGAAATTGGTCATCTGGAAACGAGGATATTACAAGAATTTTTAGTTCCGGGTCATATCTTCTCAACTGCTCTACAACCCCGAAATACTCATCACTGTGAAATTTCCCGTTAATGTGTAAGACCTTTTTATCTTTGTTATGTTTGCGGTATTGGTAAATAGCGTATGCCATCGTTGCATCCCAAAGGGATTGCCCCTGGTTTATCTTAAAAACCATCATCGCCGGTGGCATTTTCTTTTGCATCTTATCACTGGGCATGAGCGAATCTTTTTTTATGAGCAGAGGTTCTAAAACTTCTTGGATCTTGAGTAGTTTTTCGCGGTATTCACCAGTTGCCGTATCATAAGGCAAAGGAGCAAGAAATGACTTTGCCGTCTCAGATATCACAAGTAATGCATCTTGTCCCCTTGTCCTGGCGATGTTAGTATAACGCATCGGTGCATTCGCAGCAATGACACCGATCTTTGATGTTTTTGCGAACTCCACCAACGGTCGGTAATCTTCATAATTAATCCATGCCCGGGCGTCTCTTTTAAAATGCTTCTCAGTTATTTGACCGGTGAGATACTCATCCAATATAACCTGGACATCACGGTCAAACATCTCCAAGGAAAGGGTGAGTGAATTACCATATCGATCATGCAGTTCCTGGAAAAGAAGCAATTCAAGATAGTGCACAACTGCATCATTATGTTCTTCACCAAAAATAATCACGTCATAGTCTACAAAGTCTTCCACGATTCTGTCGATAGTAACTGTTTCATTGACTTTGACCGAGTACACTACATAATCGCCTTCACCAAGGTTTTTCTCAAGAGCAAACAGCGAGACCGACATAGTGCATAGCACAAGGATCATAGTTGAAATAATATAACCCCTTGAGGGAATGCAGCGATTCGAGAAGCACGCTCTTTGTGTATTACTCATAGTTCTCCTTCCAAAATAATATTTTAATCTAACTCTGTGACTATCTACTTCAAATTTTCATTTCGTAGATGCGGTATTTTTTGTAGAGTTTGGCGCCGATTGCTATATCAAACCTGTTAATAAGATCGTTATCCTCCAGGTTCCAGCCGAGTTCACACCACTGGTATCCTAACCGGAGATTGGCTTTTTCGGTTTCATAATAGAGAACGGCAATAATACCGGTTTCACGGTACTCTTTCATGACGCCGCCGACGAGTGACCTGGCGCCGGTTATTTTCCTTTTATAAAACAAGAACTTCAACATTTCAATAGGTCCCAGACGACCATTCAATCTCTTCAGTACCTGGTTTATATCAGGAACTGTGATCGTCACGGCTACTGGTCGACCGTCCATTTCAGCAAATAATACCAGTTCTGGTTCGACAAATTGTTTCAGCTTTTTTCCGGTAACATCCATCTCATCATCAGTCATCGGAACAAAACCCCAGTTTTTTTCCCATGCAGCATTATATATGTCTTTTAGATATTGAACATCACGTTCGAAATTTTTTATACTGAAAGGTCTTACTTTCACATGTGTTCGCGCTTTAATACGGTTTATCATTTTCTCAATTCGTGGTGGGATTCCATCCTTGGCATATTTGATAAATGCATAGAGGTCTTTCGCCTTTTTGAAACCATAGCGCTCGGCAAGGTCTAAATAGTAGGGGACGGTATACGGCATCATTACGGCTGGTGGTTTATCAAATCCTTCAAGGAGAAAAGCGTTTTCATCATTCATGCTCGGGCTCGTTGGACCACGCATGATTTCCATTCCATTCGTTTTCAACCACTTCTTTGTTTCATCCCACAGACCCTGCGCTACTTCAAAATCGTTTACGCATTCAAAAAAACCAAAGAAACCTGTTTTTTCATTATGGAACTCATTATGGTTTTCATCTACTATAGTGACGATTCTGCCAACAAGACTATCTCCTTTCCTCGCTAAGAAAATTTCTCTCTTGGCATGTTTCCAAAAAGGGTTTTGTTTGGTGTCGAGAGTTTCGCGTACCTCAGCTAAAAGCGGCGGCACCCAGTACTCGTTACCCTTATAAATACGCCAGGGCAATTTTAGAAAACTTTTCCAGTCCTTCTGGTTCTTAACTGTCTCAATACAAAGGTTCAACAGAACTCCTTAAAACTCCCTATGTTTTTTGTATAGGAAATAGTATTTAAATCCATGCCTGTGAAGTTTTTCTTGCTTTCATCTAACAGAGTAATTGTAACTAGCTTATTGATACTGTCAAGCATGGATGTTCCTGCGAACCATTAGGCCGCGCCTCCTCAACGAACACCTTGATTTATTCCCTCTTTTTTATATACTGTGTTAATCAGGAAAAACAAGGAGGATATTATGAAAATGTGGTCTTTTTTTCTAATCATCGCATTCCTCGTGGCACTGCCACTTTCTGCTCAAACAGTGGATACGGATGCAAAAATTGCGGAAAGATCAAAATCTGAAATGAATGTCAAGGAATTGAAACAGGTGAGCAGGTTACCAGAAGTGGTCAAAGATGCAAGGGATGCCGGTGCTGAAGAAGAGGAAATACAAAGCATTATCAAGGGTGTAAAAGACAAGAAACTATCTGCGGACGAAGGAGCCAATACTATCACAACAATGGAAGAAAACACAAGAACAGGGAAATCCAATAAGGGAATCTCAAAATTCGTATTCCAGCAGAAAGCAAATGGCGTAAAGGGTAAGGAATTAGGACAGGCAATAAAAAAAGAACTGCAAGAAAGACACCAGATAAAAAAACAAGAACCGAAAGACAAAGAAGAAGATGAAGAAGAACAGAAAAAGCAAAAAATAAAGAAAGAGAAGCAGACACAACAGATGGGCAGCCAAGACGAAGAGGAAACTGATACTAAGAAAAAGGAACCGAATAAAGAAGCACAGAAGCAAAATACAGAAGACGAAGACCGTAGAACAAACGCAGAGCCTCAAAAGCAAGAACCAATAAAGAAAAAAGCTGATGAAGATAGTCCCGAATCAAGAACAAAGAAAAAAGACAAAAAATAAATTTGGTGTACCAACCAAAGGAGCCTATATGAATAAGAAAATTTTTCTTGTAATTGCCGTGGTATTACTGATATGCATAACTTGTTCACAGAAAAAAGATGAAACCAGGGTGATCGACCAGAAGGTTATAGAAAAGGTTGCGAAAATTTCTGCGATGTTTGATAGCAACGAGGACATAGCCGTTGATATGCTGAAGAAAGAAGAAATTTCCGCTCAGGAATACAGCGATATAATCACCGCAATAGCACTTGATGAAAAAGCAACTAATACCTTCGTGCAAATGAAGAAGATCCATACAGAGGAGTTTCAGAAACAGTAAATTCAGTATACAAAAGGAACGGAAACAATATGTTAAGAAAATACATACCGTATGCACTAATAATGCTGTTGTCCATACCATTGATTACTTCAGCAGCTGACCTGAGTCAAAATCTTGATGCATTATTTCACACCGACGACATAGCAAGACAGGAAGAACTTATCGCCGAGATATCAGACCATGATGTTCCTATCAATACCTTGATTACATTACTAAAGAATACCAAATTCAAGAAAGGTACGGCACGTGGTATCCGTACTGCAAAAAATATGTGTATTGATGGTATTGAAAGACCATACTATCTGTACATTCCAGAAAATTATGACCATAACAAGAAAACACCGCTCCTGGTATATCTTCATGGTGGGGTTAGTAGAAAAGATATCAGCGAAGATGACGTAAAATATTTCAAGGATTCACCGTTTATAAAAATGGCTGAAGAACAAGGCTATATTCTTTTGTTTCCCGTAGGTCAGTACGGCGCGACCTGGTGGGATTCAGTAGGTATAGCTAATATTCTGCGGCAAATCCGCGTAACGAAAAGAGAATACAATATTGACGATAATAGAGTATTTATGACCGGCTTTTCTGATGGTGGTTCTGGTTCATTTCTGTTTGCTATGAGCTATCCATCTTACTTCGCAGGCTTTATGTCGCTGAATGGTCATCCTGGTGTGGGTTCAGAGGCCGGCAAAATACAAACCTACTTTGTCAATCTCTTTAATCGACCCATGTATGTCATCAATACTGACGAAGATGGGTTATATCCGGCAGACGAAATTCACGATATGATTGAACTGGCTCATGAGGCTGATGCCGACATCTTTTACCGCATATACACTGGTATAGGACACGAATTTAATTATGCAGAAGAAGAACTGCCACGCATGGTCAGCTTCATGGAAAATAACCCGCGCCACCTCAAACCACTGATAAAATGGGAGAGCGCATATCCAAACCAAGGATGCATGTGGCTGCGCATCGATTCAATCTCTGGGCAAGGACACGCAGATTGGTATAAAGATCATAATATGGAAATTGTTGATGACCGAGTGATGTTCGGTTTTTACCCTGATGATGATTTTGCCGGTATTGATTTAGATGCAATTGACAAACAAGTGTTATCACAGTTTTTCCCGGACTACGATTTTAAAGGTCCAGCTGTGAAAATCAGTAAGGTGATTGGTGATAGCACACTCTGTGCAGTCGTTGGGATGAAAGATGGAGATGTGATAATAAAACTGGGGGATATGCCTGTTAATACGATAGAAGATGTTTATGCCTACAAAGAAAACAAGAAGTGTGGTGATCTCGCTGAAATCGTTATACTGAGAGACGGTGAGGTATTGACCTTTGAAAATCAGTTTCCCGGACCTACAATATCCGATCTTTTTACACGCGGTAAACCATCAGGACGAATTGAGGGATACTTCTCGGGGAACATCTTTTCCTTAAAAACATCCCAGATTGCGGTGTTTACTATCAAGATTCACCCGGACATGGTGCAAATAGATCAGAATATCGTTATTATCGTAAATGATGAGGTTGTTTTTGATAAAAAAATAGGAGCTAACCCTGAGTATTTGCTAAAAAATTATCTAAAAAATGGAGACCGAGAACGTCTTTATGTCAATGAAATCACAATAGCCTTAGAAGAATAACGCTTTATTGTTCGAACAAGTTCCGTAAGGAACGCGTCGAGAATATGCATTAACAAAAGAAAAGGGGAGTGACCGTAGTCACTCCCCTTTTTCTAACATGCGTATTTACGCACGTTCGATATTTGTGGCTTTTTCCCCTTTAGGGGATTGAGTAATCTCGAACTTAACCCGCTCACCTTCTTGCAGCGTGCGGTAACCATCACCAGAAATATCCTGGAAGTGGGCAAATACATCACCACTACCATCTTCTTTCTCGATGAAGCCAAATCCTTTTCTACTATCAAACCACTTTACAGCTCCGTATTGCATGTTTCTCCTTTCAAGCGTCTATCTGTTTCATGGATTGTGAATATGAGTATCCTACAGTCCTTCAACAAATAATATTGCTTATATTAGAAAGATTATACACAAATAATCAACCTTGTCAAGAGGCAATTTGCGTTCACCTTTCAAGAACAGCTACCTTACTTCTTTGAATCTATTGGTTCAGGTCCCGTCGTATAGTCACATCATCGAAACTCACTGATGTTATCGTTCCAGCATACTGACAAGGCACTAACAGACCAAGCTTGCCTTCAAGAAAAGATGGATCAATCACTTGGAATAGTGGCATTGAATCATCCTCTACGAATATCTTCATGATGATTGCAGAGGTCTTCACACCAAGGGTAAACCATGTGTCGGTTGTGAAATTGTATGGTATGTTACGTATGATGGTCTCACTACCGTTCTTTACTATTCTAAAAGTGATTGTATCTGCGGAAATATTCAAACAGTAGAAATTCTGCACATCCTGATACCTGAAAATAATACCTGCCGCCCAATTTGGTCCGGATAAACCATGGATTTTGAGTTTGGTTTCGAACCAGAAATCACTTGCTTCTGCCCTATATAGACTAAGAGCACATACCGTAGTATCTTCATTGTTGCAGAAAAATACGTTAGGTATTGAGTGCAGTTCTGGTTCCTGGTAATCCTCATTGATATTCCAGTTACCCTGAACATTTACAAACGCATAAGGACTGCTGCAATTCAATAAATCGTCTTCAAAACCATATGTACTGAGATACAGATCGAAGTCATGGTCGTGGACACCTGCCCAGAGGCTTTCAGGGTACTGCTCCATCGTATTATAATAATAAGCATCCGCAGTTATTTTATATACACCCGGGTCGATTTCCATAAATTCAAACGACCCCTCATGATCAGTAGTATCTGTTTGAATCACTTCTCCATCATATAATAGACGCACGATTGCATCATGGATGATCACCGCATCTGGTTCATATACATACCCTTGAAGGATCGCTTTATCAGGGTTTTGGGGATCGTATTTATTGCTGTGCGGTGCTTTGAGACAGGTAGTTGACCCGATAGTCAAAAGAAGTAATGGTAGTATTAGCCTCTTCACTATCAGAAATCTACAATGTAACTGATTGAAATACCTTTGCTGCTCGGTTCCAAAATCAATCCAGATTTCATACTACGCGTGAATGTGCTGCTGTGACCTGCATCATACACAAAAGCATCTATGATACCGTATAGATAAACGCAGAGAAATGAAGCCGTTATGAGAAGTGACCTTCCATACCATTTATTATATTCATTATATGTCTGCTCCAACTTACCTGTTTCATCTGCTCCAAGGTTCCAATAGGTCTGGCCTTTTTCTTGGGTGATTGTCCACGATAATATAGAAGTGATTGCAGTAACTGCCGATGCCGCCATTATTATTTGTCCTTTTCTGTTATCCCCTTTCATCATTTGTCCTGAACCAGGTAGAAAACAAGAGCACATAGCTGCTTCCCCAGCTACCTCTCTTTTGGTTTTATCAAAAATGCTGATCGCTTCCCTTGATACAACCGCAGGATCCAATATTTGCTTATGACCAAAACGTAGCGCTTTTTTGAAATGTTCTTTGGCAGCTGTTCTGTCTCCGACGGCAACATAACTGACTGCTAAATATGTATGTGCTTCAGAAATACTGCTACCTTCCAGGTCGTTTAAAATTCCCCCCAGAATAATAATTACTGCTGGATATTCACCTTCAATGTAGTAATCTTTAGCATATTTCAGAAGAACCATTATTGAATCCTCGTCTGCCTTTTGGGCGAAACCCACGCCTAATAGCATCAAAGGTGCAAGTAATAAAAGAATCCTAATAACATGTGGCGCTTGTTTTGCAAAAAAATAAGGAAGATTGCTGATTTCCTTAGCTATCTTAGCGATCATGACACACAGTATACTTCACTCTGTAGTCGTGTCAAGCAAATGGGAAGTGGGGACGGTGCCTCTCACTACTTCATCTCATTACATTCGATATTTCCAACATCTCGCTACCCTCGATATCTTCGACGAGATTTTCAACATCTCGTTGCCCTCGATATTTACAACATGACAATATGAGAAAGAGGGTCATAGCTGGTACCAAATGTTTTTGTGAAAGGGATCAGGTCAGAGTAGTCATCTATCCACTCAGAACTTGACAGCACTTTTGTAAACTATATAATTATAAAAGGGAGGATTTATGAAAATCTCAGCGGTTTTGCTAGTCGGTGTATTATTTGTGCAGGCGCAGTGGACCATTGATACTGTCGAGACAGGTATTGCCAACTATTCAAAGAGTTACATTGTACTTAACCCTGCAAATGATCCACATATTGCCTACTTGCCATGCTATACAAGTAATCTCAAATATGCCAAATGGGAATCTGGCATATGGACATTGACTACGGTAACAAACGATGCCTATACCACTGCTGGCGGTCCAACCCTGGCACTATGTCTTGGACTTTTAGATGGTGCTCTTCCCTATATAACGTATACTACTGGGACTGAATCATCTCAGCGGCTCAAGCTCGCCAAGTATAATGGTGTTGA
>JAUWGT010000057.1 GCA_030606265.1 Candidatus Stahliibacteriota bacterium
TCCTATCCAAGAAACATAAGTATTATTGCCACGATCTTTATTTGCCTGATATTATTTCTGGCGATAGTCAATTTCTACGTTAGCATCCAGTTAAGAAGTGAGTTTATTAATTACGATAGAGAAAAAGTGATCTCCGTGGTAAACCTTTGTGCCGGTTATATGAATCGATATCATGATCCGGTAACGCTTCGCCACGCTCTTAAAGAAATCGATGCGGCATTTCATTTAGGCCACATGATTATTATTGATACGCTGGGCAATAAATTATATGATTCCCGGGCACTGCCTTTTGAATTTGATTTTGGTGTGAGGAAAATTGATCTCAAGACGGATTTCAAGAAGCTGCCAGCAGTGGGTCAACTCATCCAGGATAATGACGGCTTTATTTTCCTGAACGCAAAGCCCCCTTTTTATCTGTATACTGTACTGTCATTTTCATATACATCTGTCTTTGATAGATTCTTCAAATGGTATATTTTTTATATAACAATTTCGCTTCTCTTTCTCGGTTTCCTCGGTATCTTCTTGATACGTAACCTCTTTATGCCGATGCGCTATGTAGCCAGACTCGCCGATGAGATGGGTGTCGAGATGAAGAAAGAGGATTTTGTACCGGCAACATTCAATGAAATATTCAAAAAGATGAAAGCAAAAGAAGATACCTTGATCGAGTTTTCGTCTTACATTGCCCATGAATTCAGGAACTCAATAGGTGCGATTATCGGCCTTGCACGTCTGGTTGAAAAAGGGAAAAAACCGGCGGCCGATATTGTCGTTGAATGCCGGCTTATGGAGAACCTCATCAAACGGCTCTTAGAATACGCCCAGCCATTAAAGGCAATACTGGCGCCGGTTCAGATCGACCAGCTAATCCACGAGGCGATTGCCAGAGCAAAGATACCGGCAAGGATCAAGGTTAGATTGAAGTTGAGTGATGACCCCCATGAATTACTGGGTGATCACGAATTGCTTTCCGTTGCCCTTTCAAATCTATTACAGAACAGCGTGAAGGCGATTGCACGCAAAGGTTTTGTTGAAATTGAGTCAGGTAAAGAAGACGATTCTGCATTCATCACGATCCGCGACAATGGTCGAGGTATGGATGAACCGACTATGAGCAAGATATTCAAACCGTTCTATTCGGAAACAGAAAATGGTATGGGTTTAGGTCTCGCGTATGTGAACAAGGTTATCGAAATACACAACGGTAAGATAACCGTTGAAAGCAAGAAGGGTGTGGGCTCAACGTTTACGCTGAGATTCTCTATAAAAAAATAGATAATAAAAACCAAACTTGATTTTTATAAAAAATCGGTTATACTTAACGACAAGGGGTATTAATGAAGCAATTTCTGAAAAGAATCACTGGTCATTTGAAGGCGAAAAAAGTGGATTATGGTGATGCTCGGATTGTCGAGCGGGAATTTGAAACGATCGTTCTAAAAAACGGCATTATCGAAGCTCTAACCCATACTACAGATATTGGTTTTGGCGTGAGAGTTCTCAAGAATTCAGCGTGGGGTTTTTCTTCATCTAACATCCTAAAGAAAGGCGAAGCCGATAGAATAACCAGAGATGCCCTGAGTACGGCGCGGGCATCAGCGATGGTTAAATCGCCAGGGATAACGCTATCTGGTTTGGCGCCGCAAAAAGGGACGTATACTACGAACTTTAAAATCGATCCAGTCAAGGTCTCCCTCGATAAAAAAATTGAGTTGTTATTATCATGTGATAGGATCCTTGGTAAAGATAAGAGAATAAAAGCACGGATGGCGCGTCTTATGTTCGTTAATGTCAAAACACACTTTGCCTCAACCGAGGGTTCGTCAACGACCCAGGAAATGGTTTTTTCGGGTGGCAGTCTCCGGGCTTTCGCCATGGATAAAAGTGAGGTTCAGTCGCGTTCTTATGGGAACTACAATCAGGCTGGTTTTGAATTTATCAAGTCACTGAAGCTACTTGATAATGCAGCGCGCGTGCGCGACGAAGCAGTGATGCTGCTTAGTGCCAAACCATGTCCGCAGATGAAGACTACTCTAATCCTCGACGCCGAACAAATGGTTCTTCAAACCCATGAATCTTGTGGTCATCCAACTGAATTAGACAGAGTCCTGGGTACTGAAGCATCCTATGCGGGCACTAGTTTCATGACACAGGATAAATTAAACAAATTACAGTACGGTTCAGAGATAGTGAGCATCGTGGCTGATGCGACAACGCCAGGTGGGTTAGGTACTTTTGGCTGGGATGATGAGGGTATTCCAGCACAGAAAATCTATCTTATTAAGAATGGTATGTTTGTTGGTTATCTCACTTCACGCGAAACCGCCCCGGTTGTCAATGCTAAATCAAGCGGTGCGATGAGGGCTGACGGTTGGAACAGGATCCCCCTGATCCGGATGACCAATATCAACTTGGTTCCGGGTAAGTGGCGCCTTGAAGACATGATTGGTGATACTGATAAAGGTGTTTTCATGACAACTAATAAATCATGGTCAATCGATGACAAGAGGTTGAATTTTCAGTTTGCCTGCGAGCTGGCCCGAAAAATAGAAAAAGGTAAGCTTACTGAAATTTATAAGAATCCAACCTATGCTGGTATAACACCGCAGTTCTGGCGTAGCTGTGATGCCCTGGGCAATAAAAAGACCTGGGAACTTTTTGGTGTTCCGAATTGCGGTAAAGGAGAACCAGGTCAAACTGCTTTTGTTGGGCACGGCACAGTCCCAGCACGTTTTAGAAACATTCAGGTAGGGATAGTGAAATAACATGACAAATTTCAAGTCCCAAGAGCCAAATTCCAAGAACCAAAAACTGAATAAGCGGATATTTCTTGGAATCTGTAACTTGAAACTTGGCTCTTGGATCTTGGTTCTTGGATCTTGGTTCTTGCTTGTCGTACAGTGTGCTTACTTCAACACCTTTTACAATGCGCAGAATTCTTTTCGACAGGGTAAAAAACTGGTTGTCCATGATACCCTGAAAACAGATTCTGAATTCTTCGATAAAACTATTGAAAAAACCACCGCAGTTATAATCAAACACCCGAATTCTCGATATGTCGATGATGCGCTGTTTATGATGGGCGCGTCATATTATTATAAGGGTGACTATCGAAGGGCACTGGAAAAACTGGATTTCGTCGTGCTCAATTACCCGGCTTCAAAATTCCAGGACGATGCTTTGTATTACAAAGGGTTAGCACATTACCAACAAGAGAAATTCGGGGGGGCAATCATCGCGCTTAAGCAGGCACAAGAATCAAAACAGTATCGAGTTAAGGCAATGATAGCCTTGTGTTATGTCTATTTCAAGGACCACAACTACTTATCCCTTACCGAAGTAGCGGGAGATCTGATTAAAGAAGGCATTGACAAAAAGGAAAAACGATGGGTGCTTGATTTGCTCGGCGAGGCTCAGTTCAAACAAGCGTTTTATGAAAATGCCCTCGTGAGTTTCCATGAGCTGCTTTCCATAACCCGGCTCAAAGAAGACCGGCGTGAGGTAACCCTAAAAATCGCTGAAACCTATCTTGAAATGGGTGACTATGACAGGTGCCAGGAATTCCTTGAAGGTCAGGCCGATCTTGAGTTCAAGAGCATACTCGCTGACCTCAATGTGAAACTCGGTGATGTTCCCAGAGCCAAGGAATTGTATTTTGATATTGCGATCAACAGTAGTTTTGATTTTTCAGCGGAAACGTTTTATAAATTAGCTGAACTATATAAAACCGACGACAGTCTTGAGCAAGCAATAGCATATTATGATTCTTCAGTGGGGCGAGCACCGATGAGTGAGTATGGTGTCAAAGCAAAAAAGATGGGTGACATTTTGAGAAAAGTCGACATATTCTCAAAGGAAACTGAAGCTACCGACCGCGCACAGTTTTTGCTCGCGGAGATATACTTTGTTGAGTTTGGCGATCCGGCACGAGCCATGACTGAGTATGGCAAGGTATATACGAATTTTCCGCAAAGCGAATGGGCGGCTAAGGCAAAGTATGCTCAATTTTGGATAAGCAAAGACATTTTCAAGAATGATAGTTTAACGCAATCGTTGGCAAGAGATTTGCTGAATAGCTATCCAAATTCCAAATACGCTAAAATGGTCAGTATCTTTTTGCCACCGGACGAGGATAACAAAGGGTGGTCAGAAGAGTAACCATTAAGAAAAAACAATGGTTCACAGATGAGATTTTTGGACTAGAAGTACATCTGCCAAATCTTGATCTGCAGCCTGGTCAGTTTTTCCAGGTTAGGACAAGCACCACTTATGATCCTTTTCTAAACCGACCAATAAGTATTGCTTCATATAAAGGTGGAAGATTGCTCTTGATCATCAAGGTCGTTGGACGTGGTACGAAAATGCTCGGTCAGAAAAAGGTGGGCGAGGATTTGCAGATACTTGGCCCTTTTGGTAAGGGCCTGAAATTGAAGAAGAAAAAGAGTTTACTTATCGCCGGTGGTATTGGAGTAGCTCCGCTGCTTTTCCTTGCTCAGAAAATGTATGGTAAGCGGATAGAGTTCGACTTTGTTTATGGTGTAAAAAAAGAGCAGGCTTTGATCAAAAAAAGCCATATATCACAGATCGCCAGGCACGCGATATTCGTGGCTGAACAAGGCAGAAGCAAGATGACGGTACTTGGTGCACTCGACATGCTTGATATTGCGTCTTATGATATTGCCTATGCATGTGGTCCTACGACAATGCTTATTGAGCTACAGAAGTTGAATTTGCCAATACCAGTGTATGCTTTTTGCGAAGATTTCCTTGGCTGCGGGTGTGGTTTATGTCTTGGTTGTGCGATAATGTATAAAGGGGAGTACAAGCGGATCTGTGAAGACGGTCCAGTGTTTGAACTCAAGGGGATTAGTTTTGATGAGTAAATTCCAAATTCCAAGATCCAAATTCCAAACACAGATTATTTTTTCTGTTCTTGGCTCTTGGAGTTTTACGAGTTTGTTTAGATGATTAAACTGTTTGGCATTATTTTTAAGAACCGGGTCTTCATTGCCTCAGGCGTATTCGGTTTCGGGCTCAAATACAAGCGGGTTTCCAACCAGGTTGGCGCCATTTTCACAAAGGGTATTACGCTCGAACCGAGAAAAGGTAATCCGCCACCAAGAGTTTTTGAAACGGCAAGTGGTCTTATAAATTGGGTTGGCCTGGAAAATCCCGGCGTTGAAAAATTCTGTGAAGAAATTCTACCCAAGATGAACAAATTACATACCAAAATTTTTGTTAATGTCGCTGGTTCTGAAGTCGTACATTACGAGCGTATCGTTGAGAGGATTGGCGAACAAGTAGATGGTTTTGAACTGAATATTTCCTGTCCTAATGTCAAAGAAGGTGGAGTGGCATTTGGCCAGGACCCGAAGATCGCGGCATCGGTCGTTGCAAGGGCTCGAACAAAAACCAAACTACCGCTTATTGTTAAGTTGACACCGAACTTTTGCGATCCTTTGAAAATCGCCAGGGTATGTATCGCAGCTGGTGCGGATGGGATTTCCTTGATAAATACATTGCACGGTATGGTTTATGATACTGGACGGAAAAGACCTTTGATAACTGGGGGGCTATCAGGACCAGCGATAAAGCCCTTTGCTCTTTATTGCGTGAATCGGCTGCAAGGTCTTGGTGTACCGATTATCGGTATGGGCGGTATTATGACTGGTCAAGACGCTTATGAATTTCTTTTAGCTGGTGCATCAGCCGTGGCAATTGGCTCAGCGATACTGCGCGACCCCTATGCACCGCTGAAAATTATTAGAGAATTGAAAAAAATGAGTAATAAAAATGGGAATTCGTAGATCGGTTCGAGGTTGCGAAAAGCGATTCGTTGTCGATTGTCGTGGGTCGAAACCCAATCCGCCAAGAATTGTGGCGGACGAAACCGTATCGCATTTCGAAACCGATAAACGAAGACGTTATAATTAAGGAGACTTGATGAATAAACATTTAATCGTTTCACTTGACTTGAATGATTTGGGGAAAATAAAAGATATAGTCAAAGAATTAGAAGGCCTGGTTGGCTTTTATAAGGTTGGTGCGATACCCTTTACATATTTTGGTTTGGACCTTGTTAAGTTTCTGAAAGACGCAGGATGTAAAGTTATGTTAGACCTAAAATATCATGATATACCTAATACGGTTGCCCGGGCATGTGAAGGCGCGGTGCAAATGGGGGTTGATTTCATAACGATCCATACGAGCGGCGGCTTTGGCATGCTTGAGGAAGCAGTGAAGGCAACTTTGATGGTGTCAGAAGCCAAGAAAATAAACAAACCGAAACTTCTGGGTATTACGGTATTGACATCCATTGACGAGGCATATTTCAAGGACCTATTTGGTGATTTGAAGCGAAATCTTGATGAACAGGTACTTTTTCTCGCCCAGTTAGCGTGCAGCGCAGGCATGGATGGTGTTGTAGCATCACCTAAAGAAGTGCGGTTCATACGAAAAGAATGTGGTAAGGATTTACTCATTGTAACACCGGGTATTAGACCCCACGGCAAAATAGTGAGTGCTGATGATCAGGCGCGTACGATGACACCAAAGGACGCCATCATTGCCGGCGTTGATCATATGGTTATTGGCAGACCGATAGTCAAAGCTGTACAGCCAAGACAAGCAGCAGAAAGTATTATTAAGGAGATTGAAGATGGACTTAGAGAAACTGCTTAAAGATTTGAGGGTTTTGCAAGAGGGGCATTTCGTGTTGAATTCAGGATTACACAGCAAGTACTACTTCGAAAAATTCCGTATTCTCGAAAACCCTGGTGCCGCTGTTACATTATGTAGCATGATTGTCGACGAATTCAAAGACAAGAATATTGATTGGGTGATCGGACCGACTACTGGCGGGATTATAATAGCCTTTGAGGTTGCCCGCCAAATGGGTAAACTTGCAGGGTTTGCTGAGGTACGGGATGGCGAGAGAGTTATTGGTCGAGGGTTCAATATCAAAGACAAGAATGTTCTAATTGTTGATGATGTAATGACTACGGGTAAATCCTTGTTTGAGACGATTGATGCGTTGAAAAAGAAGGGCGCAAACATTGTCGGTATGGCGGTGCTGATTGACCGGTCCAGTGTGAAGTTCCCGTATGAGTATTTCGCTACGTACCGGAAAGTTGTCGAAAATTTCGAACCGGCGACCTGCCCGCTCTGTAAAGAAAACATTGCTTTAACTAAACCAGGGGGTCTGTAAAGGGGACAGGCTACTACATTTAAGATTGCAGATTTCAGATCTAAGATTTTTTTCTATGATAACTGCTCGACTCACCCCCCTCCTCTGTCTGCCTCGTAAAACGAAGTTGTACAGGGTCATTGCCCGATTTCTACACTGTCATTCCCCGGTTTAACCGGGGAATCTAGATCTTTTCCCTGGATTATCCAATCAAGTTGGATAATGACAAAAGGAAGGGATCGGGCAATCCAGAAATCAACTCGTCATACCTTTTCTCTGGATCATCCGGTTAAACCGGGGGATGACACAAGGAAGTACCTCATCGGGCTGCCCTGATAAATCCCGCAATCCTATTTGTAGAATTATAATACGAAGCGGGATAAATCATTTGTCTACCTCAGGCAGAGGCGACTACATTATTATCTAAGACAACTTTACAATTTCCAGAATCCTAAAACAGCAAGAAGAATAAGCGCCGCGCCAGCAATTATTGCGCCGAGCCATCCCAGAAGACACAAACATGTAACAACTACTCCGGCTATTAATACGCCCAGGCCAATTACCAAAAATGATTTCTTGAATTCGAGTCCGAACAGAAATGCGATGAGTGCACCAGTCCAGGCGCCAGTTCCTGGCAAAGGGATTGCAACAAAAGCCAAGAGCCCTATTTCCTCGTATTTTTCAATCACCTTATTGCCTTTACGTCGGGTTCTTTCGAAGAGCCATTTGAAGAATCTGTCGAGGAATTTTACCTTAGAAAGGATTCTCACAATAGGTTTAAGCAACCAGAGTATCAAGGGCACTGGAACGAGATTGCCAATGTATGAAATCAGGAATGCTTTGAACCACGGTATTTTGAAAATATTGATTGCCATTGGTAAGGCGCCTCTTAATTCAATGATCGGTAACATTGATGTTATAAAAACGACAAGTTCAGGACTCAGACCTTTAGTAAGCAGGTATTGAACCAGGTCTTGGGGTGTCATATGATACCTCTCCTTCTTCTTATTATCCAATCAATAGCAAGGAGTGCGAAAATCAAAAAATAGCTTATCGGCGAATCGAAATCGATTATCTTTAAACGATAAACATTCTCGGGCAGAGGGAGCTCAAAGACAGCGAGTTCATTAAGGCTAAAATATTCTCCTCCTGTTTCTTTGGCAAGTGTTTGCAGGAAGTCTTTGTTAAGTCCCTGATCGATCTCGATTATTGCTCCTGACACGGTGAATTCCAACGTGTTGCTGGTGAGTTCTTCATCTTCGAGCTTGCCTGACGCCTGCAAGAAAATATCACCAGCCTTCTTTGAAATAAAGCAAGCTTGATACATACCTTTGCCCGTTTCGAAAAAAGGGATCGCGGTATTATCGAATTCAAAAAAGAAATCACCGCCTCCGGCTAGCCTGTAGTTTTGATCATAACTTTGCAGTTTCAATGTAATGGTCTCACCGACATTGTAAATTCTATGTAAGGTGTTTAAGAAGAGTCGTTTGTTTTTGCCGATCGGTGATAAGAACCTGATTACATCTCTGAGCAAATGCGCAAGAAGGTCTTTTTGTTTCAAGCCGAGCTGGAGAAATTGCCACGTACCAATGTCGATTCCATTGATTTGAAAGACCATACCCGTGCCATAATTATGATATGCGATAATAGGTACATTGTTTGCCTGTGCAATGATTATCGCTTTGTCTTTAACCCCAAGCACACGATTGATTGCCGATAGTGGTGGGTAATCATCACCTGGTACAAGACAGGAAAACGGTTCTTTTATTTTCAATGGGAAATTGCCCTTGACAATTGCTTCGGTGGTGTTAATAGGCAGCATGTCATTCCATAAGGTCGTGTGTCCTTGTATCGATCCGATACATAATAGACCCATTCCCTTTTTCAGCGATTCTTCAATATTTATCCAGGGCACTTTTCCAAGATGAACATTGTCTAATATGATGACATCAATATCATCGAGACCGGGCAAGTTTATCAGCTTTGCGTTGGTCACCAGATTTAAAACAGTGTTCCCGTTTATTCTCGCTAATGGGATAAGGTCGATATAATCATCTTGGATCATGGTTCTTTGCATAAATTTCGTATTGAATGACAAGTGCTCAGTAAAATAGATTACTTTAGTTTTCCTTGGCAATACACGCAAAGGGAATTCAAGCTTATTGTTCTTATAGCTTAGTTCCTCAGGTTGTCGTGCAACATCAACAAAGACTTTCACTTTTTCAGGTTGGTGTACATTGACTGAAAACTCAAGTTTGGTCTTCGCTTTTGTGGTATTAAGTAGAAATGATTTCTTCTGTTTCTTTTCATTGTACCGCAAAACAACTTGGGCTTTACCCCCGGTGAAACCTTGTGACTCGATAACCACCTCGATTTTTATCGAATCGTTAACAAAGGCGTATGCAGGATACCGTACATCAATAATCGCAACATCGCGTGGTTTTTCAGAACCAACGCCAAAACAATAAACCGGTGTATTTAATTCCTTTATTTCGGAGAACGGAAAATGTCCGTAATTATGATTGCCATCAGAGACTAGAACAATAAACGCGGGCTGAGTTTTACCGATTTGCTTGAGCGGCTGAGCAATGTTGGTGAAACGGCTCGATCGTTGTGTTCCTTCAGGTACGATGGTAGAGAGAGTTTCACCAAAATAAAATTGCGTATGCGTAAAGTCGATTCCGTTTATTGCCTGTTGAATATCATTGGTGTATCTCGCCATACTTGCCGAGTAATCAGTCAATACAGCAGGAGGATTCTTTCTTCTTTTAACTCCGAAAGAAAGGATAAAACCGGTTATTAATATATAGAGCAGGATTATTGCTACAATACGTATCGGCGCCAGGGCTAAACTCTTGTAGTACAATAAAACGGCTAGCCCTATTGCGATAAGACTAATAAAAAATATTATCAATATCCTTCTCTTCCAGTTTGAGATAAATTATGTTTATACTGTCAATTAACACTGTTGCACTGCCCCAGTACTTATCACTAAAGACCTCCACAGTATATGGCAAAGAATCTCTTACTTCGAACTGGAAATCACCCCCTTTGATAAGAGTGATACCTGAAAAGGTTTTTCTTCTGAGTAGAGCAATGCCAGTGATCACTAAACTGTCATTGATTTGGGCACTGCCTTTCAGGATAAGCGGTTTGTACGCAGTGTCTGGTGTTATGCTGGTCACCAGGGTTCCCACCAGATTGCCGCTTAAATCACGGCAGCCCTGGTTGATATAAACATAATAGGTTGTATCAAAGGCCAATGCGTCAGTTGTGTCTGCCAGCAGGAGAAAACAGACGCGCGGGTTGCGCCATTCAGAAACGAGTTCCTTTTTGGGGATCATTGAATAACTGAAAAAAGTCGTGTCCATAGCTTCAGAAAAGTGGAAGAAGAACTCTTTTTGTCTTGAGCCTTCGGAGAATTTAATAATCCAAGGCGCAATAGTATCAGGTTTTGAAGTGCCCGTGAATTCCATGTCAAAAGCACCTTTGTTCTGCGTAGAATCAAAAACATATCCGGTTACCTTGTATACTGAATCCATTTGTGTTTCAGTTATCGCAATGATTTCGGCAGCTGACAAAGAAGGGTAGAGGCTAGTAATCTGGAGCGTATCGTCACCCCTTGTTATATTGAAGTTGTCCGGTTTAAGGTTCAGGGTATCAATGTTTTCTGAAAAGGTGAATTGTATTTGTCGGTTGTTCAATGCAAAAATATTCTGGAGCTTTGGCTTCATGCGATCTTTGACGAGTGGAGGTGCTTTATGAGCACAAGCAGCGATTATTAATGCTAACACAAGTATTATTTTTCGGTAATCGTTGTACGCCATAGCCACCCGTATGGTCAATAACAAACCACGAACAAATGCTGCTCCGAGTTTAATCATGGTCAATTCTATTGTCTTTGTTGAAAAAGTCAACCCTTGTTACAGCTGCGTTCAGCGGTTTTGGTTTCGAAACGCGAAATGGTTTCGTGGTTTGGTGTCGATGAACGATTGACGACTAACGAATCGCTTTTCGTTCCGTCCCCGAGAATCCTCGCCCCCGGCGGGACAACCGATTAACGAAGACGTCACTTATTTAATGATTCTTCGATTTTTTTCCTATTGCTATTCTTAACTACGTTCTTGAGGACCACCAATGATAATGTCCTATAAATATTCGATAGATCTTTGTTCTTCTTCAAAGTGCTCAAATGTTTTTTTATAACCTCAATATCACCACGCTCAAGCGGACCACTCAATGCGTTGTTCAAACCTTTTCCGCGTATATTGTGGAGTGTCTCCTCAATAATGGGCATGATAACGTCATTAATCTCTTTCTTGGTCCAGCCGATGTCTTTGGCAAGTCCGTAGATAGCCGAGACTAAGCCAACGAGCAAATTCGATGAAAAAACACCGAGTAAATGGTGTTTGGTTTTTTGACAACTCTTTAATTTCTTTATGTTGAAATATCTTTTTGCAAAAATGCGTTTTATCGCACGTAACGCATGTTCATTGCCCTCGACAAACAGGTAGTATTTATTACGGGCTGGCGGCAGAACAATGTCTGGAAACGTAGCAAAGGGGTGAATTGATCCGCGGTATATATTTCTTGATTTTGGAAAGATAGCTGAGGACAAAAGACCACTGAAGTGGAAGATATATTTTTTATCTTCAATAAAAGGTTTTGCTTTCATATATGCTACTAGAATTTGGTCATCTGGTGTAGCAAAGAATAGCGCTTGACTCTTTGCACACAGTTCCTTGAGCGAGAGATTCTTTTTAATGTGCAGTAATTTTAATGCCTGTTTTTCATTTTTTTTGTTAATATCGTATATACCTATAATTTTATTGTTGTTTTTGAGCAAATAGAAAATTGTAGTTCCAACCTTACCACAGCCAACAAGACCAATATTCACACCGTTATTATAGATAGAACCGCGTGCAAGTCAATGGTAGTTGCCCGATTCATCCCGCTTCGTATTATAATTCCACAAATGGGATTGCGGGATTCATCGGGCAGTTATTAAGTTATTAGGTAATTAAGTTATTGACGCCTTTGAATCCTAACGGATTGGAAGGGAGCACTACGTGCTGGAAAGGAGTACACAGTACTGGAAGGGAGCTGCGCTGGAATATTTTGAATTATTCCATTCGAGGAATCCGCTGTATTTTTTTAGCGGGTGACGAAACAATCTTTGGAGATTGCCGCGCTCACTGCGTTCGCTCGCAAAGACATATAATAACGAATACGATTTACGAGACACGAGTACGATTAGTATCTTGTATATGTTTCTCCGATACACCGTTACACCCATACTCCGATACAATATTTACTCTCTGCGCCTTACGCAATACGCCTTACGCCCTACTCCATACTCTCTACTCTCTTGTCTCCGACACTTGCTTTGCCATACTGCCTACTGTCTACTGTTTACTTTTGAATTTGGTTGTACTGAATTCAAACATTTACCTGGGTCATACTTTGTGGTATATCGACATCGATATCCTCAGCAGTTTGGATATCTCTTTGTAGCGCAAGGGCTGCTTCAATGTCACCGTGGATCAGGAAAATTTTCTTTAGCCGACGACTATTACAGCCTTTTACATACTCACACAGCTCATCACCGTCGGCGTGGGCTGATAGACCACCCATAAAATAAACTTTGGCGCGCACCTTGTAATCTTCATTGAATATCCATACTTTGTCCGCACCTTCCAAAATCTTTCTACCCAGGGTACCTCGTGCCTGAAAACCAGTCATGACGATGACGGTATTATCTTTTTCAATGGAGTGAATGAGATGGTGCGTTACACGACCGCCTTCGCACATGCCGGATGCTGCCATTATTATCATTGGTCCGCTTTGCCTGTTTAAACTCTTGGACTCTTTTGAATCCTTAATATAGTTCAGACCTGCGAAATTGAACGGATCCTCATCAATGAAAATCTGGTACGTTTCTTTGTCAAAACACTCGGGGTGTTTTCTAAACACATTCGTGACATTGGATGCTAATGGACTGTCCACGTAAACTGGTATATCCTTGAGACTACCGTCATCATAGAGGCTCTTGAGCATGGTTACTAGAACCTGAGTTCTCTCCACTGCAAAGGCGGGGATTATTATCTTACCGTTTTTTTGTCTGCCTTTTTCTATGATATCCCTGAATTCATCAGTCATCCCTTCAATAGATTTGTGGGTTCTACCACCATAGGTAGATTCAAGAATCAGGTAGTCGATATCTTTTATGACTGTAGGATCTTTTATAATTGGCATATTTTTTCTTCCAAGGTCGCCGCTGAAAAGAACTTTCTTGCCATCTGCTTCAAGAAGGATCATTGATGACCCCAGGATGTGACCGGCATCATAAAGAGTTGCCCTCACACCATTTACTGGTTCAAAAGTCTCTTTGTAGTTAACCGCAGAGAAGCTTTTGACGGTCTGCTCAGCGTCTGCAACCGTGTATAGAGGTTCTACTAAAGGCAGACCTTTCTGTTTATGTTTTTTATTTAAATACGCGATATCGTATTCTTGGATTTTGGCTGAATCGAGAAGTAAAAGTGAGGCAATATCTTTAGTCGCGTCCGTGCTGTAAATCGGACCACAGAAACCGCGTTTTACTAAATTGGGTAGATTCCCAGAATGGTCAATGTGTGCGTGGGAAAGGATTACTGCCTTGATGTCCTTTGGTTTAAAAGGAAAAATTCGGTTTATACGTTCAGCTTCTTCGCGGTGTCCCTGGTATAAGCCGCATTCGAGCAGAAACTTCTGGTTATTGTATTCAAAAAGATGGAGCGATCCGGTAACCGTCCTTGTTGCTCCAATAAAGGTAATATCCACATGTCATTATAGATAGAACTGCGTACAAGTCAATGGGAGTTGCCCGATTCATCCCGCTTCGTATTATAATTCCACAAATGGGATTGCGGGATTCATCGGGCAGTTATTGAGTAACTGAGTAATTAAGTTATTGAGTAAAACAGTTATTAAGTAACTAAGTAATTGAGAAAAACAGTTATTAAGTAATTGAGAGAATTGTAGTCGCCTGATTTATCAGGCTGATTCAGGAGCGAAGCGACATGTCTTCAACGAAGTGTGTCTTCAGTTCGCAAATGCGAACATGACTTCAGCCAA